>CAZTWH010000053.1:0-5473 GCA_964617575.1 uncultured Dehalococcoidia bacterium | reverse complement strand
GGGCTCGGGGAAATATCCGTAGTCGTGGGCATATTCTTTTGTCCTCTGGGAAACCGTTATCCCCCTCTCCTCATCCCACCCCCTCGTCTCCTGCGGGATATACCTCCCCTCTTTTAGAAGCTCAACCTGACGGCGAACCTCATACTCAAGAGCCCTCTCAACAGCCTTAAAACTGTTCATGTTCTTTAGCTCAACCTTCTCCCCGCTCCTTTCCCCCATCCTTATGCTTATATTGGCATCGCACCTGAAACTCCCCTTCTCCATATCACCAGAGGATACACCGAGATACCTTAATATATCCCTGAGCTTTACAAGGAAAAGCCTCGCCTCCTCAGGAGACCTTATATCGGGCTCCGTAACTATCTCCATAAGGGGAACGCCTGACCTGTTGACATCAACGAGGCTGTAAGCCTCCCCCGAAGGGTCCTTTATATGAAAAAGCTTGGCAACATCCTCCTCGAGATGAACCCTCCTTATACCTATCCTCCTCTTTCTCCCACCAGCCTCTATCTCAAGCCACCCGTTCTTGGATATGGGGAGCTCATACTGGGATATCTGATAACCCTTCATAAGATCAGGGTATGAATAGTTCTTCCTGTCAAATTTCGTATAGGGGGATATCTCGCAGTTCAGGGCGAGGGCTGTCATTATGGTGTATTCAACAGCCTTTTTGTTTATAACGGGAAGAACGCCGGGGGCGCCGAGACAGACGGGACATACAAAAGTATTGGGGGGAGCATCCTGGTAATCAGCCCTGCAGGAGCAGAACATCTTGCTCCTGGTAAGAAGCTGGGCATGAACCTCAAGCCCTATTATAACCTCGTAATCCATCCACTATCTATTATCGCTCCCCCCAGGGGATAAAACAAGCCTCACGGGTAAATACCCGACTGATATCCGCTGTCATCCTCATCAGGACCACAAGACCATACATTCCCAGCACTATCCTTCACATACCATGTGTAGCTCCCGCTCCCTCCATTCGTCCAGCTCGCCGATTCCGGCGTCTCGCTCAAATATTTGTCAGCCCCGACAATAAGGCTCATCTTTATAGCACCCTTCTCCCTCTTGAACCTGTTATTGTCAGAATCCCATCCGGGCTTCCCATAAGCACCATCACCCCATGTCGGGAATTTACCATAATCTACATAGTAAGCTTTTACAGCATTCTCTATTATTTCCTTGTCAGATTCCCATGCCCTCTGCTTTGCCCTCTTTATATACCCCGTCACAGCCGGAACGGCTATAGCGGCAAGAACGGCTATTATCCCCAGCACTATGAGAAGCTCTATAAGCGTAAAACCCCTCTCTCCTCTCTTCGGAAGCACTACATCACCCCCTTCCTTTTTCCTAGAAAACTTTAAAAGATAAATTCAAAACTTGTCAAGAAACAAAAGTCTTAACATAAAGTATCAAAAGTTCAAGTTATAAGACCTTTTTTGATAGCTTTTGAAACCGCTTCGGCTCTATCTTTTGCTCCGAGTTTATTGAAAATTTCTCTCACTTCTCTTTTCACGCTTGTTTCGCTTAGGAAGAGTTTTTCTCCTATTTCCCTATTTGTATATCCTTTTGATATGAGGTTTAGTATTTCTATTTGTCTTTCTGTTAGCGCGCATTCATTACCTTTCTGGCTTTTCACCATATTTGCGAATTCTTTAAATATCATCTGGGCGAAGAAGGGGTGGATAGCCCATTCACCCTTTTTGAGTTTTTTTACCGTTAATTTGAGCTCCTCCGGTTCCGTGTCTTTTGGCAAAAAACCTTTGACGCCTATGCTTACTGCGAGGGTTATGCACTGGGCTCCGTAATTTGCGAGGAAGAGGACTTCTGTGTTCGGATTTTTCTCGAGGATATTTTTTACTGCTTTTATGCCTTCTGTTCCTGATGATTCAAAATCCATGATTATGACATCCGGTGATTTCTCCTTTATTTTCTCTTCAGCCTCATTGAGGGATACCTCCCCCACTATTTCAAAATCGTCTTTTAAGATGCTTTTTATCCCCTCCCTCAGGATGGGGTATCCGTTTATGAGCATAACCCTTACCAATATCCCACCCCCCAAAAAGAAAGCCTCGGGCGCCATACCCGAGGCTTTCTCTCCTCCGGTGGCAGCCCGGCCGTCATAGCCTTAAGGCTTTAGACCCGTGGCTTTGCGCCCCAGGGTTTCCCCTGGTTTGCCCTTTTCACCGGTCCGGTATTTTTTTATTTTTAAGGTCAAGTAAATATTAACCGAAAGGGAAGGGGGTGTCAAGGACCTTTCGGGTCATGGGGCTTAACCTTTGGGGCAAAAAGTTTTGTCTTAAATTTTTGAGAGGGCGAGACCTATATTTAGGGAGAAATATTTTTCATCGAAGTCTTCCGGCAGATTTACGGGGTAGTTATTCTCCGCCGGAGGGTAGCCGAGCTCCATTTTGAGAAGCTCCTCCATCCCCGGCTCCCTTGACATGGAGCCTTTTATGAAAATGGGGGTTTTCTCGGGGAGGGGGTCTTCTTTATATGTTGTGTTATAGAATACTATGAACCTCCTTACCTCACTTATAAGCTCTTATATTCCGCTTATATATGTCCCCCTTATCATCCTGGGGAGCCCTCTCCTCACTATGACGAGTTCGAGGTTTTTCTCCCCCCATATACCTATGCCGTCTTCCATATTCATAGCCCTTGCGAGGGCGAAGGATTTCAGCTCAAGACCTTTTGGTGATAGCTCGGCTGATCTTATGACATCCATTATTTTCTCGACCTCCTCGTTTCTCACGAATAGGAGAAGGAATCTAAGGAAACCTTTCTCCTCCGGGAGGGGTATGGGGAAAAGCCTCCCCTCCTCAACGGGGACGGGGAGCTCCCTCTTAGCCTCCCTCTTTATTATCTCCCTCGCCTCCTTCACCTTCACCTTTGGTATCCTTATCCTGTGGAGAATACTGCCTGTGGATGGAACTCCCGCTATAACTTTTCTCTCCTTTATCTTCCTCTCCCTGAGGGACTCCTTGAGGTAAAAACCGAGCTCAAATGGCTCCACAATCTTGCCCTCTTTTACAAGACCCTGAGGGATATTGATCCTCTCCCATCTTTTTATCTTCCTCCCCCTGAAGAGGACTACCCTTATCTCCTCTTCTTCAAAAGTTATGGAAAGAAAGCTCAATCTCCCTCCCTGTAAAGAGCTGATATCTCTATCTCAAAAACCCACTTATCATCCTTGGCGCCCGATATTTTCTTGATGATGAATAGATATTTGCTTTCGTAAAGCATTCTGAGGAAATAGACCATCCCGCCTCCCCTCCCCCTGAGGGATAATTTGAGGTTGAGGGAAGGTATTTCCCTCTCATCTATAACCTCCTTCCCCTCCTCGACATAACAGCCTATTATCGATATACCCGAGTCCTGAGCCCATCCGGTCATGGATGATGGGAGCTCAAGGACATCCTTCCTATCAGGGAATTTGACTTCTTCCGCTTTATTTAATATCTCCTCCTTTTTAGATATGAGCTCTTTAGTGCTTATAAGCTCCTCGAGGATTTTCTCCTTAGCCTCGACTTCCCCCTTTAGCTCCTCCCTTTCCTTCGCTATATAGAAGCATCCTGAAGCCGCTACTATGAGGGCGAGAAGAAGCAGGAGGACATTTTTTATCATGGAGCCCCCTTGAGGTCAAGCTTGAAATTTATAATATCTCCCTTCTCCTCAGATTCGAGGATGGGGCTCATTTTAAGCTCCTTGGAGAGAGTGGAGACATATTTCATAAGGCTTTCGTATTTCCCGGCGTATCCCTCTATAACTATATCCCCTCCTTTCTCGCTTATGCTTCTGAGCTCGAGGTCCTGGGGTTTCTCGACGAGGATGGCGTAGAGGCTCTCCGCCCAGTTTCTATCACCTATCCTCTCCTTTATAAAATCTACAAGTGCCATCTCATTTATTATTTTTCTAAGCTCCTCAACGGACTTACCCTCTATAGCCTCCTGGGTCTCCTTTATCTCCGCCTCAAGCCTTATTTTCTCCATCCCGAGCTCTCTTATATCCTGATAGAGGAAGTATCCGAAAGTTATGCCTATAAGAATTACGAGGAGGGAAGATATTCTGAGGATATCTTGAGCTATTCCTTTCTTCGGGAGGAGATTTATGTAGGGTATTTTTTTATATGTCCTCTTCATTTTATCTGACCCATAAGGGAATATAGGGAGCTAACAACCCCTATCGCTATGAACGCGACAACCCCTCCCAGTGCTATTATTATAGCCGGCTCTATGAGGGAAGTTGCTGTCTGAACCGCTCTATCCGCTTCCTCTTTGAATATCTCGGATAATTTTTTAAGGTTCTCATCGAGTTTTCCCGTCTCCTCCCCAACGGATGCGGATTGCACAAGCAGGGGGGGAAATGAGGCTTTCTCGAGGGCTTTACCGAAGGGACTCCCCTTTAAAATCTCCTCCCTCGCCCTTTTTATCTTCTCCTCATATACGGGGTTGTCTATCGCTTTTGCCGAGAAATCGAGGGCTTCCGGAAGGGTTATGCCCGATGCTAAAAGGAGGTGGAGATTCGAGCACAGCCTCTCAAGGAGCGCTAAATTAATGGCTCTACCCAGCACGGGAAGCTTCAGGGATAGGGAAGCCCACATCCTTCTTCCGGGCTTTGTCCTTAGAAGTGCAAGTATAAGGATGATGACTATGAAGAGGGATAGGAGGATTATCGTGCCTTTGGCTTTCAAAATATCTCCTATGCTTATGAGCAATCTCGTTACGAGGGGGAGCTCGGCGCCGAGCTCTTTGAAGAGACCCGTTAAAGCCGGAAGGGCGAAGTTCATTATGAGGAAAACCGCGATCCCTCCCACTAAAAGAACAAGGATAGGGTAAGTAAGTGCTCTTTTTATTTTATCCCTCGTCGATATACTCTTCTCGAGGCTCTCCGCTATTCTTCGGAGCATCGTGGGGAGGTCGCCGGTTTCCTCGCCTATCGATATGAGCTTTGAGAGCATCGGTGGGAAGAAGGGGTATTTTGATACGGCTCTTGATAGGGATACCCCTGATTCCACATCGAGGGATATTTTATAGATGGCATCCCTCAAGATGCTGTTCCTCGTCTCATCCCTTAGTATCCTCAGGGACGCTGGGATGGTTATGCCCGATTCTAAAAGGGATGAAAGCCCCCTTACGAACATAAGGATGTCCCTTTGCTTGGGTCCCAGGATGGTCGGGAGGAGGGCTTTTTGCTTTTTAGCCCTCTCCTTTTTTAGCTTTATTACAAGGAGACCCGAGCTTGAGAGAACCTTCTCGGCTTCCTCCTCATCGTGGATTTCGAGGACGCCTTTAACCCTCTTCCCATCCCTTGTTATAGCTATGTATCTTACGGGCATTTTATCCCACTATAAATACATTCCTCAAAACTTCCTTGGGGGTTGTTATCCCATCCCTCGCCTTCATCATCCCATCCCTTCTCATTGTTATCATGCCATCTTTGACAGCAGCATCCTTTATTTCACTTGATGAGG
>CAZTWH010000052.1:0-5485 GCA_964617575.1 uncultured Dehalococcoidia bacterium | reverse complement strand
ATCAGTACTCAGGGGGCATGGGAGGGGTCTTCTCCTTCTCAGGTATATCCGTGACGAGGGCTTCTGTCGTCAAAATCATCGACGCTATCGAGGCTCCGTTCTCTATCTCAGCCCTCACAACCTTGGCGGGGTCTATTATACCCCTCTCAACCATGTTCACACCGAGCTCATCCCTCGCAGCATCATAACCAACGCCCCACTCAGCCTTCTTCACGAAATCAACTATAACGGAGCCATCCCTACCGCTGTTTATCGCTATCCACCTTACAGGCTCCTCTATAGCCTTCTTGACAACCTTCACCCCCACAGCCTCATCCTCCTTACCCTCCTTCTCAAGTTTTTCTATAAGCTCATCAAGGTTATTCGCGGCATGTATGAGAGCCACACCACCACCGGGGAGTATCCCCTCCTCAACAGCAGCCCTCGTTGCGGAGAGAGCATCCTCAACCCTGTGCTTCTTCTCCTTCATCTCAACTTCGGTAGCAGCACCAACCTTTATGACAGCAACGCCACCCGCAAGGCGAGCAAGCCTCTCCTGAAGCTTCTCCCTGTCAAAATCGGATGTCGTCTCCTCTATCTGGGTCTTTATCTGCTTTATACGAGCCTTTATAGCCTCCTCAGAACCCTTGCCGCCAACAATCGTGCAGTTCTCCTTGTCAGCTATAACCTTGTCGGCACGACCGAGGTCCTGAATCGTGGCGCTCTCAAGCTTCCTCCCCGCCTCCTCACTTATAACCTGACCGCCCGTGAGTATCGCTATGTCCTGAAGCATAGCCTTCCTTCTCTCACCAAAACCGGGAGCCTTCACGGCAAGACAGTTGAGGGTCCCGCGAAGCTTGTTCACGACAAGGGTGGCCAAAGCCTCACCCTCAACATCCTCAGCTATGACAACAAAGTTCTTCGATACCTGAACAACCTTCTCAAGAACGGGAAGAATATCACTGACAGCAGATATCTTCTTGTCAGTTATGAGTATGTAGGGCTCCTCAACAACAGCCTCCATCTTCTCAGCATCGGTGATAAAGTAAGGGCTTATATAACCCCTGTCAAATTTCATACCCTCAACATAATCAACCTCAAACTTTATCCCCTTCGACTCCTCAACAGTAATAACACCATCCTTCCCAACCTTGTCCATAACATCAGCAATGAGATTCCCTATCTCGGGATCAACAGCGGATATGGTCGCAACCTGAGCAACCTGCTCCTTCGTCGTAACAGGAGTAGCCTTCTCCTTTATAAACTCAACTATCCTCTCAACAGCTTTCTCTATCCCCCTCTTAATAGCAACAGGGTCAGCACCGGCAACTATGTTCTTGAAACCCTCATGAACCATAGCCTGAGCAAGAACAGTGGCAGTAGTCGTCCCATCACCAGCTATATCATTCGTCCTCGTGGCAGCCTCCTTTAAGAGCTGAGCACCCATGTTCTCAAACGGGTCCTGAAGCTCTATATCCTTCGCTATCGTAACACCATCATTTATAACAGTCGGAGGACCAAACTTCTTGTCAAGAACAACACACCTTCCCTTAGGACCAAGGGTGACCTTAACAGCATCAGCTAAGGCATCAACACCCCTTATAAGAGCCCTCCTCGCATCCTCAGAATAAGCAAGCTGCTTCGCCATCTTTCAACACCCCCCTTCATTTCTTGAATTTTGCAAGTATGTCGGACTCCCTCAAAATAAGATATTTCTCATCATCAACCTCATACTCGGTCCCGGCATACTTCGCAAATATAACCCTGTCACCAACCTCTATCTCCATCGGTATCCTCTTCCCATCCTCCCCAACCCTCCCAGGACCAACAGCCAAAACCTCCCCCTCCTGAGGCTTCTCCTTAGCGGTGTCAGGAAGAACTATCCCCGACTTCGTCCTCTCCTCCCTCTCTATAGGCTTAACTATAACCCTGTCACCTAAAGGCTCAAGCTTCACTTCCCTCACCTCCTTAGCACTTAAATGTTTTGGGTGCTAACCAAAATAAAAAATAGGCTTTCTACTGGGGGGAGGCAAGTTTATATTTTGGCGGATTTTTGGATTTATTGTCGGATAATTTTATATTCTTCCGCATATTTTCGATTTTCTTATTTTTGTAGCTTATTTTGAAGTTTGGTTAAAATTTTGGGGGATGGAGCGGATAGAGGTAAGGGGAGCTAGGGAGCACAACCTCAAGGGGATAGATGTTACTATACCGAGGGGGAAGTTTGTTGTTATAACCGGAGTATCGGGTTCCGGGAAGAGCTCTCTTGCTTTTGACACGATTTTCAGTGAGGCTCAGAGGAGGTATCTTGAGTCCCTATCCTCTTATGCGAGGCAATTTTTGGGGAGGCTTGAGAAGCCTGATGTTGACCAGATAGAGGGTTTAAGTCCTTCCATATCCATTGATCAGAGGGGGGCGAGCAAGAATCCCCGTTCTATAGTCGGGACTGTTACGGAGATTTATGATTATTTAAGGCTTCTTTTTGCCAAGGTTGGGAAGGCTTATTGTCCTTCCTGTGGGAGGAAGATAGAGAGGATGAGTGTTCAGGAGATCGTTGATTCCATAATGTCTATTCCTGAGGGCTCGAGGGTTATGATTCTGGCTCCTGTTGTTAGGGGGAGGAAGGGGGAGCATATAGGTATTCTTGAGGAGATAAGGAGGCAGGGGTTTGTGAGGGTTAGGGTTGATGGCATTATTTATGACCTTTCGGAGGAGATAAAGCTTGATAAGAATAAGAGGCATGATATAGAGGTTGTTGTTGACAGGCTTGTTATAGGTGAGGACAGGTTAAGGCTTACGAGTTCTGTTGAGACTGCTCTCAAGATAGGGAGGGGCATTATATATGTTGATGTTGCTAGTGGTGAGAGGCTCATTTTCTCGGAGCATTTCTCCTGCCCGATATGTGGTATGAGTGTGGGTGAGATAGCTCCGAGGACATTCAGTTTCAACAGCCCTTATGGTGCCTGCAGGGAATGCTCGGGGCTTGGCATAAGGCTTGAGCTCGACCCCGAGCTTATATTCGACAAGGAGCTATCCTTATCCGAGGGGGCTGTTCTTCCCATGAGGGGTTCCTGGCAGAAGGAGGTTCTTTATGCCTTCTGCCGGAGGCATGGTATAAGGATGGATATTCCCGTCAAGGAGTTATCGAAAGAGGAGCTCGACCTTATCCTTTACGGCTCCGGTGTTGTCAGGACCTATGAGAGATATCACGGGAGGGTTTTCCCCTACGACGCCTATTTTGAGGGGGTTATACCCTATCTTGAGCGGAGGTACAGGGAGACCGAGTCCGATTATATAAGGGGGGAGATAGAGAGGTATATGGTGGAGAAGCCCTGTCCCGCGTGTGGGGGGAAGAGGCTTAAGAAGGAAGCTTTATCCATAAAGATAGGGGATAAGAACATAATGGATGTCGCCTCCATGACCATAGAGGAGGCTTTAAGGTGGGTTTCGGGACTTAAAGATGTTTTATCCGAGAGGGAGCTTTTTATAGTGAGGGAGGTTTTGAAGGAGATAAGGAGGAGGCTTGAATTTCTTATGGATGTCGGTCTTGATTATTTAACGCTTGATAGACCCACATCGACCCTATCCGGAGGGGAGATAGAGAGGGTGAGGCTTGCGACGCAGATAGGTAGCGGTCTTACCGGCGTTCTTTATATATGTGATGAGCCGACGGTAGGTCTTCACCCCGCTGATGGCAGGAGGCTTATAGAGACCTTAAAGAGGCTAAGGGACCTCGGGAACACGGTTATAGTTGTTGAGCATGATGAGCAGATAATAAGGGCTGCCGACCACATAATAGATATGGGTCCGGGGGCTGGGGAGAGGGGGGGAAGGGTTGTAGCCCAGGGAACTCTCGAAGATATTATGAGGGCGCCGGAATCAATAACCGGCAAGTATTTATCGGGCGAGAGGGAGATACCCCTCCCGAGGAAGAGGAGAAGACCGAAGGGGGAAATCATTATAAAGGGGGCAAGGGAGCATAACTTAAAAAATATAGATGTGAGGATACCTCTCGGTGTGTTTGTATGCGTCACGGGTGTATCAGGCTCCGGGAAATCCACCCTTATATATGAAATCCTGTATAAAAAACTTGCGCAGAAGCTTTACAGGTCGAAGGAGAGACCCGGGGAGTGCGATGATATATTGGGTTATGAACAGATAGACAAGGTTATAAACATAGACCAGTCCCCTATAGGCAGGACGCCGAGGTCAAACCCCGCAACCTATACGAGCGCCTTCACACCGATAAGGGAGCTCTTCTCATCTCTCCCGGAGGCTAAGATGAGGGGATATAAACCGGGGAGGTTCTCCTTCAATGTCCCCGGGGGAAGGTGTGAGGCTTGCAGGGGAGAGGGGTATATAAAAATAGAGATGCAGTTCCTTCCGGATGTCATGGTCCCCTGTGAGGTGTGTAAGGGGAAGAGATATGAGAGGGAGGTTCTTGAGATAAAGTATAAGGGGTACAGCATAGCTGATGTCCTTGACATGACGGTGGATTCCGCATATGAACTTTTCGAGAACTTCCCGCAGATAAGGAACAAGCTGAAGACCTTAAAGGATGTGGGACTTGGTTATATAAAGCTCGGACAACCAGCTACGACCCTATCAGGCGGGGAGGCTCAGAGGGTAAAGCTCGCTGCGGAGCTATCGAAGAGACCCACGGGCAGGACCCTTTACATACTCGATGAGCCGACCGTCGGGCTATCCTTTGAAGATGTTAAAAACCTCCTTGAAGTTCTTCAAAGGCTTGTTGATATGGGGAACACGGTCATCCTCATAGAGCATCACCTTGATCTGATAAAGGCTGCTGACTACATAATAGACCTCGGACCCGGAGGCGGGGAGAGGGGAGGGTATGTTGTCGCAACGGGAACGCCTGAGGAAGTCGCCATGAACGAGAACTCCATAACGGGAAGGTTCTTAAGAAAGGTTCTTGAAAAGCACGGAGCTTTCAGAGTTTAGCTATTATATTTAGTGGGGGTGGTAGTATGGCGATATACGAGTATTACTGCCCCGATTGTGAAAAAATCTTCGAGCTCATGAGACCCATAAGCGAGGCTCACGAGAAGGCTAAATGCCCGACCTGCGGGAGGGAGTGCGAAAGACTAATATCCTCCTTCGCTTCAGAGGCTGGCTCCTATGTCAGACCGGGGAAGGAACCCTTCAGGAAACTCCCCATAAAGGGGGAGGGGAAGGGCTCTTGAATGTATTTTCAAGCCTCGGGAAATATAAAAAGGGGGCGGAGGGGGGAACACCGGGTATAACCATCTTCACCCCCTCGGGCAGGAAGTCCTATATTGAGGTGAAATTATGAGCGAGATAAAGTATAAGCCAATAGGGATCATTCATTCCCCATTCAAAGAGCCAAAAGGAACACCTATACAACCCACAGCCGCTAAGGGAGTTGATGGAACAGTTGAGGTATTCCCAGAATATGTTGAAGGTTTGAAAGATCTTGATGGTTTCTCTCATATCATTTTGATATATCACTTCCATTTATCTAAAA
>CAZTWH010000051.1:0-5490 GCA_964617575.1 uncultured Dehalococcoidia bacterium | reverse complement strand
TCGTGCCGTATATAGATGAAAAGGTCGGAAGGATCATCATTGAGGCTGAAAATCCTCGCGAACTTGTTCCGAGCGCCTTCTGCCTCGATACATTAAAATGTTCCCTATGGGCTTTTCTCAAAACAAATAGCTTTGAGGAGGCGATAGTTGAGGCTGTGAATCTGGGAGGGGATACGGATACCATAGGGGCTGTATGCGGAGCGATATCAGGCGCCTATTATGGGAGGGAGGGAATACCTCGGGAGTGGCTTTCCGAGCTTGAGGTAAGGGATGAGGTGATGGAACTCGCGAGGAGAATATACGAGATGGGGGGAATATGAGGGTAGTTCTTGCTTACAGCGGAGGTCTTGATACATCCGTGGCTATAAAGTGGCTGGAGGAGAAATACGGACTTGAGGTCATAACATTGACCCTTGACCTGGGAGGCAGGGATGTAGCCGGCGTCAAGGAGAGGGCTCTTCAGACAGGTGCCAAGAGAGCTTATCTTTTCGATGCCAAGGATATATTTGTAAGGCACTTCGTATTCCCCGCCCTTCAGGCTGACGCCCTTTATGAGGGGAGTTATCCCCTCGCCACAGCCCTCGGAAGACCCCTCATAGCAAAATTTTTGGTGGATATAGCCCATGAGGAGGGAGCGGAGTTTGTAGCCCATGGCTCGACGGGAAAGGGGAACGATCAGGTTAGATTTGATGTGAGCGTTCAGGCTCTCGACCCCTCCCTCAAAATAATAGCGCCCGCGAGGGAATGGAATATGTCGAGAGAGGAGGAGATAGAGTATGCGAGGAAGCATAAAATACCCGTGCCCGTAAAAAAGGAGAGCCCCTATTCCATAGACGAGAACCTCTGGGGGAGGAGTATAGAATGCGGACCCCTCGAGGATCCGTGGGTCGAACCCCCTGAGGACGCCTTTTTATGGACGAGGTCTCCGAAAGATGCCCCGGATGAACCCGCCTATATAGAGATAACTTTTGAGAGGGGCATCCCGGTTGCGATAAACGGGGAGGAGATGGACGGTGTATCCCTCATAGAAAGGCTAAACAGAATAGGCGGTGAACACGGCGTCGGAAGAATAGACCATATCGAGAACAGACTCGTGGGGATAAAATCGAGGGAGGTATATGAGGCGCCGGCCGCCTTGATACTCCTCAAAGCACATAAAGCCCTCGAGGAGATGACCCTCACAAAACAGCAGCTGAGATTTAAAGAGAAGGTGGCGCAGGAATATGCCGACCTTATATACAACGGGCTCTGGTTCACATCCTTCCATCAGGACCTCGCATCCTATGTGAAGAGCACCCAGAGATTTGTTACGGGAACGATAAGGGTGAAATTGTATAAAGGCAGTATAACGATAGTGGGCAGGAAATCCCCCTTCTCCCTCTACAGCTTCGCCCTCGCCACATATGATAAGGGGGATATCTTCGACCACAAGGCATCACCCGGCTTTATCCATATCTGGGGTCTTCCCGTAAGGGTTCAGGCTGAGGCTCAGCTTTTAAAGGAAGGTCTTCCGGAGATATTGAAGCTACCGGAGGCGAGGGATGAGGTTTGAAGAAATAGATGGAAGAATGATGAAATTCATATCCTCCCTCGAGCTCGATAAAAACCTCTTCAGGGAGGATATAGATGGGAGCATCGTATATGCGGAGGCTCTCTCGAGGATAGGGATATTTACGGAGGAGGAGCTTTCGAAGGTAAAAAGGGCTCTTCTGGAGATAAAGGAGGGAATAGAGAGGGGGGAGATAGAGCTCAAGGAGGAGCTCGAGGACATCCATATGAATATAGAGTTTCTCCTTAAAGAAAGGGTGGGGGACCTGGCTTTAAAGCTCCATACGGGAAGGTCGAGGAATGACCAGATAGCCCTTGATATGAGACTTTTTTTAAAAAGAAAGATTCCTGAAGTTATAGATGGGATAAAGGAGGTGGGGAGGGCTATACTCGAGCTTGCGGAGAGAAATAAAGACGCCGTAATGCCGGGCTACACCCATCTTCAGAGGGCTCAGCCCGTTCTTTTCTCCCATCATCTCCTCGCCTACTTTGAGATGCTGAGGAGGGATATAGAGAGACTGAGGGATGCCCTTAAAAGGGTGGATATAATGCCCCTCGGGAGCTCAGCGCTCGCCGGGACGCCTTTCCCCATAGACAGGGAATATATAAAGGAGAGGCTCGGATTTTCAGAACTCTCAAGGAACAGCATAGATGCGGTATCGAGCAGGGACTTCATCCTCGAATTTCTCTTCTCCCTCTCGACCTTCTTCCTCAACATATCAAGATTCATGGAGGAACTTATCTTATGGTCTTCCTCCGAATTCGGGTTCATAGAGCTTGATGATAGTTTCGTCGGTTTTTCGAGCATAATGCCGCAGAAGAGAAATCCGGATGGCGCAGAGCTTATAAGGGCTAAATCCTCAAAGGTCTTCTCCGACCTTTTCCACCTTCTATGCGTCATGAAATCCCTCCCCCTCTCATATAACAGGGACCTTCAGGAAGATAAGGTTTCCCTCTTCGACGCCATCAAAATATTCGAGGATGTTATAAATTTCCTCCCCGATATGATAAGGGGGATAAGGGTTAACAAGGAGAGGATGAGGGAGGCGTGTGATTTCTCCCTCCTCGCGACGGACCTTGCGGATTACCTTGTGAGGAAGGGGATTCCTTTCAGGGAGGCTCACGGAATAGTGTCGAGGCTTATGAGGGGGATGAAGGGAAAACCTAAACTCGAGGATTTAAAGAAACTCTCGGATAAATTCGAGGAAGACGCCCTTAAAATAGATGAGAGGGTCTCCGTTGAGATGAGGGATGTATACGGCGGGACATCCACAAGAAGGGTTGAGGAGGCTATAAAGGAGGGATGGAGGTTTATAAATGAGGGTTAAGATAGCCCCCTCTATTTTATCCGCGGATTATTCGAGGCTCGGTGAGGATGTTAAAGCTTTGACCCTGGCTGGCGCCGACTATATACATATAGATGTTATGGATGGGAATTTCGTTCCTCAGATAACGATAGGGGCGCAGGTTGTTAAGGATATAAGGAGTTTCTCCCACCTCCCCTTCGATGTCCACCTCATGATAGCAGACCCCGCAAGGCATATAGAGACTTTCGCCGAAGCCGGAGCGGATATAATAACCGTTCACAGGGAGGCATGCCATGACCTCTACAGGGTAGTTCAGAGGATAAAGGAACTCGGGAAAAAGGCGGGCGTCTCCCTCAATCCCGCAACATCCCTTTTTGAAATCGAGGATATTCTCCCGTATATAGACCTTCTCCTCATAATGACGGTTGAGCCCGGGTATGGAGGACAGGGCTTTATAGAGGGGATGACCAGTAAGATAAGAAGGGCGAGGAAAATGATAGAGGGATACGATATAGAGCTTGAGGTTGATGGGGGCATAAATCTTGATAACGCCAAGATTGTCAAGGAAGCGGGGGCTCAGGTTCTCGTATCCGGCTCCTTCGTCTTCAAAAACAGGGAAAGGATGGAGGAGGTCATAAGGTCTTTGAGAGAGATCTGAGACATCTTGTGCATATATAAAGCCTCCTCTTCTCCCCGTTTATATAAATGGTCTTCCTCTGGACATTCGGCTTGAAAAACCTCCCAGTTCTCCTGTTGGAGTGGCTCACATTATGACCGGATGCTCTCTTCTTCCCGCACAGCTCGCATTTCATTTTGACCTCTCCCCCTTTTTGGGATAAAATTTCCATTGAAGATAATAGACAAAATGGGAGAATATTTCAAGGCGGGAAAGCTCCTCTTTGAAATATTTGAAGGGGGTTATGTATGGCTTAAGGAGAACGAGGAGAGGGTGAATCTTCTCAATGTTTTCCCCATCCCCGATGGCGATACGGGGACGAATATGTGCCTCACCTTAAAATCAGCCCTTGATGAGGCATACGGGCTCGAGAAACTGGGGGATGTGGCGAATGCTTTATACATGGGAGCACTCTTCGGGGCGAGGGGTAATAGCGGTGTGATCCTCTCCCAGTTCCTGATGGGATTCTCGGAAGTCCTCTCAGGGCTTGAAAGTTTCACGGGTAGGGAGTTATCCGCGGCTATAAAGAGGGGCGCTGAGCTTTCGAGGAAAGCTCTCTCAAAACCCGTTGAGGGGACGATTTTAACGGTCATGGATGATGTCTCGAAAGCTGTTGAGGGAATAGATGACATCCTTACGCTCCTCGAGGTCGCATCCTCCGAGGCTAAGAAATCCGTTGAGAGAACGCCCCAGCTCCTCCCCGTTTTGAAGGAATCCGGAGTTGTTGATGCGGGTGGGGAAGGTCTGAGGCTCATATTTGAAGGAGCGCTTATGAAGCTTAAAGGGGAAAAACTCACAAAACCCGAGCCTTTTAAGATGAGGAGGGAGGGGAGGAAATTCTTCGGGTATTGCACGGAGTTCATAATAGAGGGTGAAGCCCTCGACCCCGAGCTTATAAGGGCTGATATATCCCGGATGGGTGATTCTGTAATAGTTGGCGGGGGAGGGAGGCTTGTCAAAGTCCACATCCACACCCATGACCCCGGGGAGGTTATAAGCTACGGAGCGAAGAGGGGTATATTGAGGGATGTGAAGGTTGAGGGCATGGAGGAGGTGGGAGAGCTCGGTATAATAGCTGTCGTGTGGGGTGATGGCTTTGAGAGAATATTCAAAGAACTCGGGGCGAGGGTTTTATACGCCGATGAGAAAAAACCGAGCGTGGAGGAGATAATAGACGCCATAACATCTTCGGGCTACAGGGAGGTCATCTTCCTTCCCAACGACCCTGATATAATCCCCGCCGCCGAGAAAGTCAGGGAGATGATGGGGGGTAGGCTCAGGATAGTGAGAACGAAAAGCATCCCCGAGGGTATATCAGCCATGCTCGCCATAGGGGATGAGCCGAGGGTGGAGGAGATGGAGAGGAGGGCGAGCGAGGTAATAACGGGGGAGATAACAAGGGCTACGAGGGACATGGGAAATATAAAGAAAGGGGAATTCATAGGTTTCTTAAACGGAAAACTCCTCGCCTCATCACAGGACCTAAAGGATGTCCTCATTTCCCTCATAGAGAGAGCCGGAAGGAAAGAGGGGGTATTGACCATATATAGGGGAAGGGAACTTGACGAGGATACCTTTGAGGAGATAAGGGAAAAATTCCCCCATCTTGAGGTTGAGGTTCTGTACGGAGGTCAGCCCCACTATGAGGTAATTTTCTCCTTGGAGTAATGGAGGGGATAGAGAAACTGAAAAGAATAATCGAGCTCGAGGAGAAGAAGGGGTATCAGGATAAAGCCGTCCTCGGAGGTCTTGACAGGTTTTTGAAGAACTGGCTCTCCTTATACGGGGGAAGTGTGAAGGACCCGAGGCTCCTCAGGCTCTTGAGCTCCGGGTATTCATCCCTCGATATCCCCATGAGAGTCGCATGGATAAGGGAGGTGAAGGAGAAGCTGGAAAATACGGATGAAAAGCCGAGGAGGGTCTCATCATCCATAACATCGATAAGGGGGATAAACAAAA
>CAZTWH010000050.1:0-5563 GCA_964617575.1 uncultured Dehalococcoidia bacterium | reverse complement strand
GATTTATGGTCCAGGCTGAAATAAGCTTATCGAGCTCGTCCTGATTTTCCCATCTAAGGTAAGGGTCGGAGAATCTCTCCTCCCTCCCCCATTCGGGGTTTCCCATAGCTTCGAGAAGGGATTCCCACTCCTCATCATCCTTTATCGCTACGGAAATCCACCTGTCCCTGCCCTTGCAGGGATAGAGGTTATGGGGAGCCATAACATCGTCCCTGTTCTCGCATCTCTCCTGAACCCTCCCGTTCAGTATATAGTCGAGGATGGAATCTCCTACGAGGGAACTCAGAACCTCCCTTGATGAAACATCTATATACTGCCCCTCCCCCGTTCTCTCCCTGTGATAAAGGGCTGACATAAGGGCGAACATGGCGGAGGCTGCGGATATGAGGTCCGATGGCGCTCTTATATCCGATGGTCTCTCATCCGGATAGCCCGTGAGATAGGAGACACCACCCATGGCTCCGAAAATTGGGGCATAGCCGAGAAATTTAGCCTCAGGACCCTCCTGCCCCCCGAAGGATGAGGAGAGCATTATTATGTCGGGCTTTACCTTCCTTATCTCCTCATATGAGAAACCGAGCCTCTTCATAACACCGGGGCTGAAATTCTCAACAACAACATCGCTTATCTTTATAAGGTCAAATATGACTTTTTTAGCCTTCGGATGGGTGATGTCTATAGATAGACTTTTTTTATTGAGGCTTAAGGTGACAAATATGGGGGATGAATCGAGGTCGGG
Source organism: uncultured Dehalococcoidia bacterium (assembly GCA_964617575.1). Lineage (GTDB taxonomy): Bacteria > Chloroflexota > Dehalococcoidia > SZUA-161 > CAYRBX01 > CAZTWH01. Next base: position 4,824 of record CAZTWH010000050.1, on the reverse strand, counting down.
CTTCCCCCAGCCCAGGAGGACCTCAACACCCCTTAAAATATCCGGTCTCTTCCTCGACTCAATTTTTATAACCTCGGCGCCCATGAGGGCGAGGAGGAAGGTCCCGAAGGGAACCGCGGCAGCCCAGCTGAAATCAACAACCCTTATCCCTGATAAAGCCTTCATATCACACCAGTCCTCCTCAGCTTGGCTATCTCCTCCTTCGAAAGCTTCAAAATCCCTCCATAAACATCCGTATTGTGCTCGCCTATGGATGGGGCGGGGTTTTTGAATTCCCACTCGCCCTTTGAGAATTTGAAGGGAAGGGATGGGAAGGGGAATCTCCCTATACCGGGGTGCTCAACCTCCTTGAAATATCCCCTGAATTTGAGCTGTTCGGATCTCACTATATCCTCCGTCGTGCAAACTTTCCCCACAGGTATCTTGAATTTCTGTCCTTCGTAATATATGTAATCCTTTGTCTTATCCTTAAGCCACTCCGCAACTTTCTCGTTCAGCTCCCTGCCGTGTTTTGCCCTCGAAAATCTGTCTTTAAATCTCTCATCCTTAGCCCAGTCGGGGTCTCCCATGAATTTGCGAAGATTATCCCAGTGATGCTCCTCACCGAGGAGGAACTCGACATATCCGTCCTTAACCTTGAACATGCCCATGACGGGATAACCGGCAGCTTTCCTATCATATAAAACACCCTCGGTGCTCCACCTTATAAGATATACGCTGTTGAGGCTTATACCCCATTCCTGATGGGATATATCGACATGCTGACCCTCCCCCGTTCTTGCCCTGTGGAAGAGGGCTATAAGGGTTGCGAGGGCTGCCCCTATCCCCACCTCATATTCCCCGACAAACCTCCCAGCCTTAACGGGAGGTCTGTGCATAAGGGATGTCCCGCCGGGAAGAATGTATCCCTCCCCTGAGGCGTGAAACTTATTGAGCGGATAGGCTTTATATCTGCTGTGGGGACCATACTGACCAAAGGGGGTTATGGATGTCATTATAAGGGATGGATTTATTTCCCTCAGGGTTCCATAACCAAGACCCATCTCCTCCATCTCACCCGGTCTCCTGTCCTCAAGGAGAATATCAACTTCCCTTACAAGCTCCTTGAAAAGCTCCCTCCCCTTCTTAGTCCCGAGGTTAAGCGTTATGCCCTTTTTGTTTATATTGAGATATATGAAGAGGAGGCTTCTATCGGGGTGGGGTTCGTCTTTATAGAAAGGACCGTATCTTCTTGATATATCGCCTGAGGGTGGTTCTATTTTTATCACCTCCGCACCCATATCGGCGAGGAGTCTTGATGCGAAGGGGCAAGCCACCATCTCGCCGAGCTCGAGGACCCTTATATCCGAGAGATTCTCCATCCCGCTCCTTAGAGAGAACTTTTAAGCTCTTTCCCCATCTCCATCCCCTCCTCGAAAGCCTTCTTATTCATATCGAAGAGCATCCACCTTCCCCAGAACCTTCTCTCAAGGGCTTCCCTTATGGCTGATGGGGGGACGGGCTCCTCTATCGTCACATATACCCCGAGGAGAACAAGATTTGCGGACCTCGCATCCCCTATCTCGAGGGCTTTTTTCACAGCCGGGACCCTGAAAACCTTAACATCCTCCCTCCTCGTCCCCTTAAAACCCTCCTCCTCGACTATAAAAACGCCCCTCTCCTCAACCCTCTCCTCAAAAGCGGGGACCTGGGAGGGCTCCATAACTATAAGGGATGGGGTTTTATCTATAGCCGGGGAGTCTATCTCATCATCGGATAAAATAACTGAGCACTCACAAGGACCTCCCCTCATCATGGCTGAATAGGAAGGGAACCAGAGGACATCTTTATAGAACCTAGTGCCAGCCTCAGCGAGGAGCATCCCCGCAAGGAGACCCCCCTTCCCCCCAACACCTGCCGTAATAACTTTGTGTTCCATAATAAAAAAGCGGAAGACGGGATTTGAACCCGCGACCTCCTCCTTGGCAAGGAGGCGTTCTACCGCTGAACTACTTCCGCCCTGCCGAGGGCCGGAATCGAACCGGCGACACGCGGATTTTCAGTCCGCTGCTCTACCTCTGAGCTACCTCGGCTATCTATTATTTTATTTTTAAAGGTTTTATAAGTCAAGCATCCTCTTTATGGATAAAAATGCTCTCTCCCTCACTTCCTCCCCGATTTTTATCTCATACCTCATCTCACGAAGGGAATTCAGAACCTTCTCAAGGGTTATTTTCTTCATATAAGGACATACAAGCCCCCTTGTTAAGGGGATGAAGACCTTCCCCGGATTTTCCTTCTCCATCCTGTGAATTATCCCCATCTCCGTCCCTATGAGGAAAATCCCGTCCTCCTCTCTAACATAACGGAGCATCTGGGATGTTGATAAAGCTTTGTCGGAGAGGGCTATGACCTCCGGTCTGCATTCGGGGTGGACTATAACTTTGGCGTCAGGATATTTTCTCTTCATAAGAAGGATGTGTTTGGGGCTGAGCCTTACATGGACGGGGCAGTAGCCGGGATATATATGGAGCTTTTTGTTCGTCTTTCCCGCTACAAATCTCCCGAGATACTGATCAGGCATAAATATTATCTCATCGCCCGCTTTCTCAACCACCTTCAGGGCGTTTGCGGATGTGCAGCATATATCCGATAGAGCCTTAACCCCAGCCGTTGAATTGACATATGTTATAACCTGGGCATCCGGGTATCTCTTCCTCCACCTTACAACATCCTCCTCCTTAGCCATCTCTGCGAGGGGGCATATGGCGTCAAGGTCGGGTATAAGGACCTTCTTATCGGGGCTTAGTATGGCTGCGGTCTCAGCCATGAATGTTACGCCACAGAAAACTATGACATCAGCCTTTATATCGACACATATTCTCGCGAGCTCGAGGGAATCTCCGATAAAATCCGCTATATCCTGAACTTCAGGATACTGGTAATTATGGGCAACTATTATGGCGTTCCTCTCTTTCTTAAGCCTCTCTATCTCCTCCCTCATACCTTCCTGACTATGCTCTGCTTCAAAACCCTCATCCTCGTTTCCCCATCCTCAAGCCTTATTACAACGCTATCCTCCATTATCTCATCGACGATGCCGAATATGCCGCCGGCTGTTATAACCCTGTCTCCTCTCCTCAGCTCCTCCATCATCTTCCTGAATTCTTTCTGCCTCTGCCTCTGAGGTCTTATCATGAAGAAGTAAAAAACAATAAAAAGAAGAGCTATGAGGATTATAAAAGGTAGAAGCGACTCCATCCCCTCTTCTTGTTGCATGATGATGGGCATACAGACTCCTATCTTCTCAAACATCTCCCCTCCTCCACTTTTTCTCCGTAAAGGGACCAGGGGCTCGCTCTCTCCACCCTGACCTTTACAAGCTCTCCGACCTTTCCTTTATCTACAAGGATTATCCTCCCGTTCCTCGTCCTTCCGTAAAATTTATCCCCCCTCACGCCCTCTATAAGAACTTCAACCTCCTTCCCCACAAAGGAGGTGTTTTTCTCAAGAGATATCTTCTCCTCAAGCTCCTCAACCATATAAAGCCTCCTCATCTTCTCCTCTTGAGGTATATCATCCTTATAAAGCCTCGATGAAAGAGTGCCCGGTCTTTCCGAATAAGCCGCCACATGGACTTTGTCAAACTTTACTTCCTCAAGAAGGGAAAGGGTTCTTTCGAAAGCCTCCTCGCTCTCCCCCGGGAAGCCGACTATGACATCCGTCGTTATACCCACATCCGGTATCCTCTCCCTTATTTTCCTCACAAGCTCCTTAAATTCCGAAACGGTATAACCCCTCCTCATTTTCTTAAGAATCTCATCATCCCCGGACTGGACGGGAAGGCTTATAAATTCGCATACCTTATCAAGACGGGCAACAGTGTCTATGAGTCTGTCCGTCATATCTTTGGGATGATTTGTTAGAAATCTTATTCTGAGAAGCCCATCTATCTTGTTGAGTCTCTCAAGGAGGGAGGAAAGGTCTGTCCCTATATCCTTTCCGTATGAATCTACATTCTGACCGAGAAGAACGACCTCCCTCGCCCCCCTCTCAACAAGCCCTCTCACCTCCTCCTCCACATCCTCGGGGCTTCTGCTCCTCTCCCTCCCCCTTCTGTAAGGAACTATGCAGTAGGAGCAGAAATTATCGCACCCGTAAATTATCGGGACGAAAACGGAAACCCCCGGCTTGTGGGGCTCGCCCTCCGAGACTTCAAACCTCCTCCCCGCCTCCTCAAAAATCCTCCCATAATCCCCCGGCTTTGCGAAAACATCAAAGAAGGGAAGCCTCTCCTCAATACCATCCGAGACAACACAACCCGTGAGGACAAAAAGAGCACTCGGCTTTCTCTCCTTAAGACTCTTTAAAGAAAAAGCCCTCGATATAACCCTATCCTCAGCCTTCTTCCTTACAACGCAACCATTTAAGATAACAATATCAGCCTCCCGGGGGTCATCCGTTTCTGAAAAACCCATCTTCTCAAGACCCCAGGCTATTCTTTCGGAATCAGCCTTGTTCATCTGACAACCCGAGGTCCAAATGTAGAACTTCATATAGAAAAAAAGCGGAGGAGGTGGGATTCGAACCCACGGGGGAGTTTTACCTCCCCAGGCGCTTAGCAGGCGCCCGCACTAGGCCTCTGTGCGACTCCTCCCCGCTAAAATTATAACAAAAAAGGGGGATTTTCTCCCCCCACAGCCTTAAAAGCTGAATAGTGGAAGGAAGGGATTATCTTCGAGTTTACAAGGGGCTCTAGCCCCTTGACCGACCTGGAGCTTTAAAAAGCTCCTTAGAAAGGAGGTGATCCAGCCGCACCTTCCGGTACAGCTACCTTGTTACGAC
>CAZTWH010000049.1:0-5719 GCA_964617575.1 uncultured Dehalococcoidia bacterium | reverse complement strand
GGTTCCGTCCCCTCCTATGAATATAACCCTACTCGTGGGTTTTGCGAGCTTTATTCCGAGGGAGGCTGGCATCCCCCACCCCATGCTTCCCCCTCCCGCCATCGCAAAATATGAGCCCTCCCCGAGCTCGAAAACCCTCCTTATGAGGTAAGAGTATGTCACGGAGTCATCCACTATAATGTCTCCTTCCCTCAAAATTTCTTTTATCTCAAGTATAGCCCTCTGGGGGGAGAAACCTTCCTTCGCCCTCTCCATAACCCTCTTCATAAAACTCTCCCTGAACTCCTTTCCCACGGCTCGGGCTTCTCTTCTTTTTACCCTTTCCGTAAGGGCTTTTAAGGCTTCCTTTATATCCGCTTTTATAGAGACATCGGGCGGATAATTTCCCCTTCTGTACCCTATCTCTATTATCTTCATGCCCTCCGGTATTACGGGCTCCTCCACATAGAAGGTATGTTTGAAGACTTGGGCTCCGACAGATATCAAGAGGTCTTTATCTTTTAAAAGCCTTTTTATATCGTCGGAGTCTATATTTATGGCTCCCATATAGAGGTCGTGATGGTTTGGGAAGTTGACCTCCCCCATCCATGGCTCATATACGGGCGAGCCTATTTTCTCCGCGAGGGACAAAAGCTCCTTTACAGCCCCCCTCCTCGAGACCTCATCGCCCGTTATTATTATCGGGTTTTCGGAGCTGTTTATAAGCTCCGCCGCTTTCTCTATATCTTCATCCGCAGGTTTTGCGGGGCTTATCCTTGTTGGCTCCGATTCGAAATAGGGCGCCTCTTCACATAAAAGGTTCTGAGGGAGGGAGAGGATTGCGGGACCTTCGGGCGGGGATAGGGCTTCCCTTATAGCCTTTTTCACAAGATAAAAGATTTCTTCGGGGTTTTTGAGCTCGTATCCCCATTTTATGAAGGGTTCGGAGAGCCTCAATATATCCCCTCCTATCCACGGTCTTTTTGATAGAAGCCTTGTATCCTGCTGTCCCGCGAGTATAAGGATGGGGACATACCCATCCCATGCGTTGTATAAAAGGCTTAGAGCGTTTGCGACACCGGGCACTGTGTGGAGATTTAATACCCCTATCTTCCCGGAAGCCCTCGCATATCCCTCTGCCATACCCATCGCTACATTCTCATGGAGGGAGATTATGTATTTTATTTTGGATTTTAATAGGGATTCGAGGAATAAAAGCTCTGTTGAGCCCGGATTCCCGAAAATATATTCAACGCCCTCATCCTCGAGGGTTTTTATTATTACATCCGACGCCCTCATCCATCCCCCGACTTAAGATGCTTTATCACCTTCGGTATTTCCGGAAGGAGGTCCGAAGCCATCATTCCCTGGTCCCCGAGCTTATTTTTGACCCGCTCTCCGGAAAGGGCGTGTATGTAAACTCCGAGGGAAGCCGAATCGAAGGGCTCTATTCCCTGTGCAAGGAAACCTCCTATAATCCCCGCGAGGACATCCCCCGTCCCGCCGGACGCGAGCCCGGGGTTTGAGAATGGGGATACCCTTAATTTTTCCCCATAAGCCACAACCGTGAAAGCCCCTTTAAGGACAAGGGTTTTATTCCATCTCTTTGAAAACTCCCTCGCAACCTCAAACCTCCTTTTCTGTATATCCGCGGTTTTTAGCCCGGTGAGCCTGCTCATCTCACCCGGGTGGGGTGATAGAATAGCCTTGGCTTTTATCTTCTCCTCCCATCCGTCGGTTGCGGAGAGGGTATTTAAGGCGTCGGCATCTATAAGGACGGGGAAATCCTCCGGGAGGGAGAAGAGGACTTCTCTTATAAAATCCACAACCTCTCCCCTTAAGGACAGTCCGCAACCTATAACAAGGGCATCAAAGTTTTTTATTTCATCGAGGACGAGCTTCGAAGCCTCCTTTTTTAAATACCCGTCCTCATCGGGCAGGGGGATATGGGTCGCCTCAGTGAGCTTAGATGCGAGTATGGGATGGATGGAATCAGGCGTTGCGAGGGTGACAAGACCCGTCCCGCATCTTATAGCCCCCATGCATGCGAGATATGCGGCGCCTATATAGTTTTTCGAGCCCGATATAACGAGAAGCCTGCCGAAGGTTCCCTTATGGGCATCGAGGGGTCTTTCTGGGAGGAGGGATCTTATAAGAGAAGGGTCCAAAAGCTCTGTTTCTATATCCCTGAGGAGGCTCTCGGGTATGCCTATATCCTTGACTATAACCTCCCCCCTTATCCCTGCGCCGGGGAATTTATAGAGACCCTCCTTCGGGCATGCGAGGGTAACCGTTATATCAGCCGGGAGGGTTGCGGGGTCATATTCCCCCGTATCCGCATCAAGCCCGGACGGGAGGTCTATGGCGATCGTAAGCTTCTTGTTCTCCCTCGCTATTAAGAGAGCCTCCTTGACCTCCCCCTCAAGGGGTCTTAACTTACCCGTCCCGAAGAAACCGTCGACCAAAAAATCAGCCCTTTTTATCTCATCCCGAAGCTCAGAGGTATTGATAAACCTTATCCCCCTTTCCCTGACGAGCCTTAAGTTTTCGTCCTCCTTCCTCCTCGTCATAAAAATCAGAATTTCGCATCCCCAGTCGTGGAGGTATCTTGCGCATACGAGGGCGTCTCCTCCGTTATTCCCGGGACCAACGAATACAATTCCCCTTTTACCCGAAACTCCCCCGAGGGCTTTCCTTACCTCCTCCGCAACCCCCCTCCCAGCCCTCTCCATGAGATAGGAGGTTTTTATACCCATCTCATCCGCTTTTCTATCCACTTCCCTCATCTTTGAGGATGTTATGAGCTTCATCTCCCACCCCTATTACGGATGCTATAGCCATCTCCCTTGAATGGGAGAGGGATACCTCCCACCTCTTTATTTTAAGCTCGGATGCGAGCTTTTGAGCCCTGCCATGGAGCTTTATAAAAGGCTTTCCCCTTCTGTCGCTGAGTATCTCTATATCCCTGAACGGAACCTTTCTCCCCAGAGCTTTTATAACAGCCTCCTTCGCCGCAAATCTAACCGCAAGCTCCTCAACCCTTCCCCCCTCCCTTTCCCTGTAAATTCTTTTAATAAACCTATCCCCCCATCTACAAAGGGCTTCCTCTATTCTTTTTATCTCCACTATATCAACGCCGTGGAAAATCATGTTGAATATAAAAACCTCCCCCCTTATCATAATAAGGGATGAGGATAGAGGAAGTAAAAGCGAGGGAGATCCTCGATTCGAGGGGAAATCCGACAGTTGAGGTTGAGGTTGTTTTATCGGATGGAACATCGGGGAGGGCTTCTGTCCCTTCGGGCGCGAGCAAGGGGAAATACGAGGCTCTTGAGCTGAGGGATGGGGATGAGAGGTATAGGGGGAAGGGGGTTTTGAGGGCTGTGAGGAATATAAATGAGATAATAGCGCCCGAGTTAAAAGGTCTTTCCCCCCTCGACCAGGCTTTAATAGATAAAATACTCTGCGAGCTCGATGGGACACAGGATAAAAGCAATCTCGGCGCAAACGCCATCCTCCCCGTATCCTTAGCCGTCGCCCGTGCTTCGGCTAATTTTTTGAAAATCCCCCTTTACAGATATATAGGAGGTCTGGGTGAGAGGAAAATGCCCCTGCCCATGATGAATATCTTGAACGGCGGGAAACACGCCCCGGGCTCCGCGGATTTTCAGGAATTCATGATAATACCGAGGGCTGAAGTTTTCAGCGAGTCCCTCAGGATGGGCGTCGAGGTCTTTTATTCCCTCAGGGAGCTTGTTATGGAGAGGGGGTTTGTCCCATCGGTTGGGGATGAGGGGGGGCTTACGCCCATCCTCGGCTCAAACAGGGAAGGTCTTGAGCTTCTAACCCTTGCTGTCGAAAAAGCCGGTTATAAACCGGGGGATGATATACTTTTCGCCCTCGATATAGCGGCATCGGAGATATTCGAGGGAGGGAAATATATTTTGAGAAAGGAGGGTCTTTCCCTTTCGCCCGGGGAGCTCGTAAACTATTACGAAGCCCTTATAGACAGCTTTCCCATAATGAGCATAGAGGACCCCCTCGCCGAGGATGATGTGGATGGCTGGAGGCTTATAACGGAGAAGCTATCCTCCAAGCTCATGCTTGTGGGCGATGACCTTTTCACAACGAATCCCGAAAGGCTTAGGATGGGGATAGAGAAGGGGCTTGCCAATTCAATACTTATAAAGCCAAATCAGATAGGGACCCTTACCGAAACGATAAATACCGTGAAACTTGCGAAAAGCTCCGGCTACAGGACCATAATGAGCCACAGGTCCGGCGAGACGGATGACGATTTCATAGCTGACCTCTCCGTCGCCCTTGAGACAGACTTTGTGAAATTCGGCGCGCCCTCAAGGGGGAGAGGGTATCAAAATATAACAGGCTTCTCAGGATAGAGGAGGAAATGCCGTGAGGGTTGGGATAACAACAACGATTCCCGTTGAGGTCGTTATAGCTGGGGGACACGAGCCTGTGGACCTAAATAATCTCTTCATAAGCAGCGCGGAGAGGGAGAGGCTCATATCATCCGCGGAGAGGGACGGCTTCCCCCAGAATATATGCACATGGATAAAAGGGATATACGGAGCCGTCAAGGAATACGGGATAGAAAATGTCATATGCGTTATATCGGGAGACTGCTCGAACACGATAATGCTCATGGAAGTTCTGAGGATGAAAGGCGTAAATGTCATACCCTTCTCCTATCCCCCCGAACCCGACCCCGAGATTTTAAGAAGATCAATAATCTCCCTCTCAAAAGCCCTCGGGACGGATATAAGGGAAGCTGAGAGGGTGAGGGATAAGCTCTGGGAAATAAGGAAAGACCTTGTAAAACTCGATGATATGACGGTTGAGGGAAAAATAACAGGTTTTGAGAATCATTTCTGGCTTGTCTCATCCTCCGATTTCCGGGGAAACCCGTATGAATTCCATAATTCCCTTTCCTCCTTCCTGTCCGAAGCGGAGGGGAGGGAGCCGAAAAGCGGGATGGAGATAGGATATATAGGGGTTCCTCCCGTTTTCGCGAAGGACCTCTACTCTTTTATCGAGGCTAAAGGCGGGAGGGTCGTCTTCAACGAGATCCAGAGGCAGTTCTCAATGCCCTTCGAGGCAAATTCCCTCGAGGAGCAGTATTCCCTCTACACATACCCGTATTCAATATGGATGCGGATAGAGGATATAAAAAGGGAGATAAAGAGGAGGAATATAAAAGGGCTTATCCATTATGTTCAGGCTTTCTGCCACAGGGCTATAGGGGATATTGTGATAAGGGGGGAGATAAAAATTCCCATCCTTACCCTTGAGGGAGGGGATGATTTTTATCTTGATGAGCACAAGAGGACGAGGATAGAGGCTTTTATGGACATTCTGGAGAGGATAAAGGTGAAAGGAGGTGAAGCATGAGGATAGGGATAAACGGTTTCGGAAGAATAGGGAGGCAAGTTTTGAAGGCTATACTTGAGAAATACAAGGACAAAATGGATGTTGTGGCGATAAACGACCTCACGGACCCCGCAACAAACGCCCACCTTTTCAAATATGACTCGAACTACGGCAGATACGAGGGGGAGGTTAAGGCGGAGGGCAACTCGATAATAATAGACGGGAAGAGGATAGAGGTCTTCGCGGAGAGGGAGCCTTCAAAAATACCCTGGGGCGAGAGGGGTGTGGATATAGTTATAGAGTCGACAGGGGTGTTCACGGACGCCCAGAAGGCGAAAGCCCATCTTTCGGG
>CAZTWH010000048.1:0-5785 GCA_964617575.1 uncultured Dehalococcoidia bacterium | reverse complement strand
CCTCGACCATCTCTTTTATTATAACTCTAACCGGTTTTATATCCTTTATGAGACCCGCTATCTGCCCCGCCATAAGTGAGCCCTCCTCCACATCCCCTTTTATCACCCCTAAATATAACTTCCCCTCGCCGAATTTTTCAAGCTCCTCCCTGCTCGCCCCCCTCCTCTCCATCTCCTCGAATTTCCTCGTCATGGGATTTTTTAAAGCCCTCACGGGATGACCCGTCGTGTATCCGGTAACAACGGTCGCGAGGTCATGGGCTTTCAGTATCTTTTCCTTGAAATTGGGATGGGCTATGCATTCCTCCGAGCATATGAATCTTGTGCCCATCTGAACACCCTCCGCTCCGAGACAGAGCGCCGCGGCAAGCCCCCTCCCATCCCCTATACCGCCCGCTGCGACGACGGGCACGCTAACGGCATCCACGACCTGAGGTATAAGGGGAAATGTCGCAACCTCACCCACATGACCGCCGGATTCCATACCCTCCGCTATTATCCCATCGCATCCCAGTCTCTCAAGCCTTCTCGCAAGGGCTGTCGAGGAAACAACGGGAAGAACCTTTATGCCCCTTTCCTTGAAAACCTTTATGTAGGGTCCCGGATTCCCTCCCCCCGTTGTGACCACAGGAACGCCCTCCTCGATGACAACCTTTATAACTTCCTCAAGGAAGGGGGAGAGGAGCATTATATTCACGCCGAAGGGCTTATCCGTTCTCTCCCTCGTCTTTCTTATCTCCTCCCTAACCCATTCGGGGGGAGCATTCCCCGAGCCTATAACACCGAGACATCCCGCCTCCGATACAGCGGATGCAAGCTCGCTCGTCCCGAGCCATGCCATCCCGCCCTGAATTATCGGATAGTCTATCCCTAAAAGCTCACAGAGCCTCGTCCTCACTCACTTACCTCCAATATCTCCCTTCCCTTATAGGTCCCGCATGACGGACATACCCTGTGGGGAAGCTTGAGGCTCCCGCAATGAGGGCATGGCACAAGATTCGGAGCCTTGAGGGCGAGATGAGACCTCCTCTTTCCCTGCTTCGATTTCGATGTCTTCCTCTTCGGAACAGGCATTATGCCTCCTTAAAGAACTCCCTCAGTTTGTCCCAGTAAGCCCTTCTTCCCGTCCTATCACAGCCACATTCCCTCTCGTTTAAATTCGTGCCGCATACCGGGCATAAACCCTTACAGCTCTCCGAACAAACAGGACTTAAAGGAATTGACAGGATTATATACTGTCTTATAGCTTCGCTGAGGTCGAGTATGTTAGCCTCATCTATGAAAAATTCCTCCCCCTTATAAATAAACTCCCCCGTGTTTATATCAACTTTGGGGAAGAATTCCTCCTCTATATGGAAGGAGAGGGGAAGCTCAAAAGTTTCAAGGCATCTTGAACATACAAGCTTCACCTTCGTCTCTATATCCCCTTTAACAAGGATGCTCTTATCTGTTTTCAGAAGCTTGACCTTCCCCCTTACAGGATAGCCCTCCTCGCTCTCCCCTTTAACCTCATATTCTCTTTCGGAACCTATCTCCTCTTTAAGGAGCTGGGCAACATTGAATTTCATCTCAAAAATTCTATAATAAAAAAGAGAGGAAAGCAAGATGGGTTTTTTATCAGGATACAGGATTCTGGACCTCACGGATGAGAGGGGTTATTTATGCGGAAGGATTCTTGGGGACCTCGGTGCAGATGTTATAAAGGTTGAGCCTCCGGGAGGGGATAGGGGGAGGAGGAGGGGTCCCTTCTACGGCTTCCCCCATCCCGAGAGAAGCCTTTATTTTATGTTCTACAACTTAAATAAGAGGGGGATAACGCTTGATATAACGAAGGATGACGGGAGGGAGCTTTTAAAGGAGCTTGTTAAAAGGGCTGATGCGGTTGTTGAGAGCTTTGATGCGGGCTTTCTTGAGAGCATCGGTCTTTCATATGAGGAGCTTTTGAAAGTCAATCCCCGTCTTATAATGACATCGATAACGCCTTTCGGGCAGGATGGTCCTTACAGGGATTACAAAGCTTCCGATATAAATCTCTGGGCTCTCGGCGGGATGATGTATCTTTGCGGTGATCCCGAGAGAGCTCCCGTTGAGGTAACCTTCCCCCAGTCATATCTTCACGCCGGTGGGGACGGGGCGTGCGCCACGATAATGGCTCTTTATTACAGGGATAAAACCGGGGAGGGACAGCGTATAGACATCTCCATCCATTCATGTGTCCCCTGGACGACGATGAGTGCCCTTGAATACTGGCCCCTAAATAAACTCATCTCGAAAAGGGCTGGAGCGAGGAGAATAAGGCTTGTCACGATGGCTTATGAGAGGCAGGTCTGGAAATGCAAGGAGGGATATGTTCACTTCTTGCAGATAGGGGGTATGGCGGGGGCGAGGTTTATGAACGAGATGATGAAGTGGCTTGATGAGGAGGGGCTTTTGACGGATAAACTGAGGGGGATAAAATGGGAGGAGGTTGACGGTCTTTATCTTCCTCAGGAGATGCTCGATGAACTCGAAAAACCCTTAGCCCAGCTCTTCTCAAGATACACCGCTTGGGAGATATATAAGGAGGCTATAAGGAGGAGAATCCAGATTCTTCCCGTATCAACGGCGAAGGATATATCCGAGGACATCCAGCTCAAGGAGAGGGATTTCTGGGTATATGTGGAATATCCCTTCGGGAGGATAAAATTCCCGGGACCCTTCGCGAAGTTCACAAGGGAGGAGATAAGGATAAAAAGGTCCCCGTTTATAGGGGAGCATAATGAGGAAATATACATGGGGGAGCTCGGTCTATCAAGGAAGGATATGGAGCTCCTCATGGGGGTGGGTGTCATATGATATTCGAAGGTGTAAAGATAGCGGATTTCAGCTGGGTGGCTGTGGGACCGAGGTCGACTATGTATCTTGCTGAGCTCGGCGCCACGGTTATAAGAATAGAATCAACAACTCACCCCGATACCCTGAGAACTGCGGGTCCCTTCAAGGATAATAAACCGGGTCTCAACAGAAGCGCCTTCTATGCGAGATATAACCTGAATAAATTCAGCGTAACTCTGAATCTGAATCACCCGAAGGGTCCGGAGGTAGCAAAGAGGTTTGTAAAATGGGCTGATGTGGTGGCGGATGCTTTCCCGCCGGGCGTAATGAAGAAATGGGGCTTGTCCTACGAGGATATAAGGAAGATAAAGCCCGATATAATCATGTTCAGCACGAACAATCAGGGTCAGACGGGACCCCATGCTTCCCACCCGGGGTATGGGGTTCAGCTCGCCTCCCTTTCCGGCTTCACATATATAACGGGCTGGCCCGACAAGGACCCCGCCGGGCTTTACGGCGCTTATACGGATTTCATAGCTCCCCATTTTATAGCCTCAGCCCTCTCGGCCGCCCTTATATGGAGGGAGAAGACGGGGGAGGGGGTTTATATGGATTTCTCCCAGTATGAGTGCGGGATCCAATTTCTGGGACCCGTTATTCTCGACTGGGAGGCTAACAGGAAGATATGGACGAGGATGGGGAACAGGGTTAGTTATGCCTGTCCCCACGGGGCTTTCAGATGCCGTGGCGATGATGAGTGGATAACGATAAGCGTATCGAGTGATGAGGAATGGGAAGCCCTTAAAAAGTGCATGGGCTATCCCGAGTGGACCCGTGATGAAAGATTTAAGACATTCCTCGGGAGGAAGAGGAACGAGGATGAGCTCGAAAGACTTATAGAGGAGTGGACCATAAAATTTGACAAAAAAGAGCTCATGGAGATTTTGCAGAGGGAAGGTGTGCCCTCCGGGGGTGTTTGGAAGACCTCTGATGTATATGATGACCCCCAGCTTAAATGGAGGAAGCACTTTGTTGATATTGAGCACCCGGAGATAGGGAGATATCCGGTCGAAGTATCCCCCTTTATTTTCCAGAAGACGCCCATAGAGATAAAAAGACCCGCGCCCTGTATAGGCGAGCATAACTATTATGTCTATACCCAGATCTTGGGTATGTCCGATGAGGAGTTCCTGAGCCTTTTAGAGGAAGGGGTTTTTGAGTAAGAGGAAGATTATTCCTGCTGTTATAAGGACCCTCAGGGATATAGAAAGGGTCATAAGCTCTGTTCCGAGCCTTGTTCCGAAGATGCCTATATAGTAGGGGATGAAGAATTTTAAGTTTACGGGCAGGGAGAGGATGCTTCCCATTAGGAAGAGGGCTATCATCTCCGAGGTATTTATAAGTCCCTCTGAGAGGAGTCTTTCCGCCAGGGGATAGGATGCTACGGGGGATATTATATATGTGGCTATGAGGGGAAGCCCCTCCTGAGGAAGATATTTTGATAGGGGGAGAAGTTTTTGGGAGAGAAGCCTGAGTATTCCGAGGTCCGATAATATAAAGGCTATAAATGTAAGCGGGACAAGCGTGATTGCTATTTTTTTAAAGCTTTTAATGGAGGATTTGAGACTTTCCTTTAAAGCTTCCCCCCATCCCTTTTCATCATCCTCAAAATTGATATGCCCCCCTCTTTTCGGGAGGATGAAGAAGCCCGTAATTATAGCCGGTACGGATATGGCAAGGCTTATAAGAAGCCATGTTCCGTAATACAGAAGACCCGCGGTTCCGAGGATGGGGAGGAGGGTTGGGAGCATGGACCTTCCCTCAACGATTATCATGGGGAAATACCTTGCGAGGAATGCTATAAATAGCTCTTTTTTGGATATAAGCCCCCTGTCATAGAAATCTTTGAGCATGGAGGATGATGCTAAAGGTGATAGGAAAGCCACCAGGAGAGCTGAAGAGCTTTCCCTACCGAGGTGGGATATCTTCATAACGGGTTTTAGGGGTATAAGCTTGAGAAGCCCCTTTCTTACGAGGAGCTCTGCCAAAAGAAGGGATGCGAAAATTATGGGCAGGACGCGGAGGAGGAAAAGGAAGGCGTCAAGGAGAGGCATCTTTTATTTTCTTCCCCCAACGAGGCATCCCCTTATTCTTATGTGGGGGCTTCCATCCGATACCGGGAGGGGTGATTGTTCCCCCTTCCCGCATCCCCCACCCTCGCTCATAGTAAGGTCGTTCGCTATCCCGTCTATCTTTTTGAGCGTTTCGAATACATTCCCCGTTATATTCGCGGGCTTGAGCATTTCCTCAACCCTCCCTCCCCTTATCCTGTAAGCCTCCCCCGCGGAGAAGGTGAACATCTCCATGCTCGTCATCCCCCCATACCAGTTCTTGAGATAAAGCCCGTCCTTTATATCGAGGAATAAATCCTCGGGGGAAGCTTCTCCCGGCTCTATAAATGTGTTCGACATCCTCACTATGGGGGGGAATCTGTAATCTATAGCCCTCGCATTCCCCGTGGGTTTCTCCCTCATCTTGAAAGCCGTCTCCCTCGAGTGAAGCCTTCCGACAAGAACCCCCTCCTTTATAAGATATGTCCTTGATGAGGGAACGCCTTCATCATCATATTTATAGCCCCCCTTAAGCTCATATCTCGTCCCGTCATCTACTATATTCAGGTGTTTTTCTCCGAATTTTCTCCCCAGCTTCATAACCTCAAGGAGGCTCGGATTTTCGTATAAGAAATCAGCCTCCGAGAGGTGTCCGAAGGCTTCGTGGACGAAAACTCCCGCGAGAACAGGGTCTAAAATTACATCATACTCCCCTCCCTCTATATAGGGCGCTTTGAGGAGAAGGCGCGCCCTCTCCGCTATCCCCTTTATCTCCTCCTCAAGACCCTCGACTACCGAGAAATCCCCGAGGCTTCCCCTGCTTATAAAACACTGCTCAACACGGGAACCATCCCTCGCTA
>CAZTWH010000047.1:0-5823 GCA_964617575.1 uncultured Dehalococcoidia bacterium | reverse complement strand
TATAGGATATTTTCAAAGGAGATGCTCAATTATGTTAAGGGGATGTATGGGAAGTATCCCTATCCCTTATCCCCCGAGATAAAGGAGAAGGTTTTGAGGGGGAAGGAGCCCATAGACAAGAGACCGGGGGAGCTTCTGGAGCCGATGCTTGACAAGGCAAAGGAGGAGCTTGGGGGGCTTGCCCGGAGCACAGAGGATGTTCTTATATACTGTCTTTTCCCTGTGGAAGGTCTCAAGTTTTTGAGGGAGAAGTATGGGAATTTGTAGAAAGCTTTTTTCTTTAAAACTCGGAAGGGAAGTTGAGGCTGGCGAGATAGTTGTTGTGCCTGTTGATGTGGTTTTCGTTCAGGATGGGACGGGTCCTCTTGCTATAAGGAAATTTTACGAGCTCGGTTTTGAGGATATAGCTCCTAACATAACCTTCATATGTTTTATAGACCATGCATCCCCGAGCCCGAGGAGGGAGCTATCTTCCGAGCATGTTTTCATGAGGGATTTTGCAAAAAAACACCGTGCTATTTTACACGATGTTGGGGAGGGGATATGTCATCAGATAATAGTTGAGAGATATGCCTCGCCGGGGAAATTTATTCTGGGGGCTGATTCCCACACGACGACGGCGGGTGCCCTTGGCTGTTTTGCGACGGGTATGGGCTCGACGGACATAGCTGTCGCGATGGGGCTTGGCAGGACCTGGCTCAGGGTTCCCGAGAGCATAAAGGTGGAGCTTAAAGGCGAGCTACGGGAAGGGGTGATGGCGAAGGATATAGCCCTTTACCTCGCATCAAAGCTTGGCTCCGATGGCGCTAATTACAAAGCCCTTGAATTTTTCGGGGATCTCCCCCTCTCCGAGAAACTCTGCCTCTCGAACATGGCTGTTGAGGTTGGCGCCAAGGCTGGGCTTTTCCCCGCCGGAGATATATTTCCGGATGGGGAACTTTATGAGGATGTAATAGAGATAGATCTCGCGAAACTCAAGCCCATGGTATCAAAGCCCCATCTTGTTGAGAATGCGGTTCCAGCCGAGGAGCTGAAGGATGTAAAAATAAATCAGGCTTTTATAGGGACATGCACGGGTGGGAGGCTCTATGATATAGAGATGGCTCTTCGCATCTTGAAGGGCAGGAGGATTCACAAGGATGTGAGGCTCATAGTGGCTCCCGCATCGAGGGATATTTTCAGGGAGGCTCTGAGGAGAGGTTATGTGGAGGAGCTTGTTGAAGCCGGTGCCGTGATACTTCCGCCCGGTTGTGGTCCGTGTGTCGGCACCCATATGGGCGTTCTCGGTGATGGTGAGGTGTGCATATCGACGGCGAACAGAAATTTTAAAGGTAGGATGGGAAATCCCGAGGCTTTCATCTACCTCGCAAGCCCCATGACGGTCGCGGCATCCGCCCTAAAAGGGAGGATAACGGACCCGAGGGAATTTCTATGAGGGGGAGAGTTTTCAAATACGGCGACAACATATCGACGGACCATATAATTCCCGGAAGATACATGCACCTTCGGAGCAATATAAAGGAGCTCTCAAAACACACGCTCGAGGACCTGGACCCGGAATTTGTGAAAAAGGTTAAAGATGGGGATTTTATAGCCGGGGGCAAGAACTTCGGGATAGGCTCTTCGAGGGAGCATGCAGTTCTTGTCCTCAAAGAGGTTGGCGTAAAGGCTGTTTTAGCCAAATCCTTCGCGAGGATATTCTTCAGGAACGCCATAAATCAGGGTCTTCTGCCGATAATATGTGATACCGACCTTATATCGGATGGAGACGAGCTTTATATAGATTTGACAAGAGGGGTTGTAAAGAATATAAGTAAGGGTGGGGAGGTTAGGATAGACCCCATCCCGAGTTTTGTGTTAGATATTTTGAAGGATGGAGGGCTTGTTCCTTACATAAGGAAACACGGGGATTTCGAGGTATGAGGAGGGTGACGCTTATACCCGGAGATGGGATCGGACCCGAGGTTATAGAGGCTTCAAAGCTCGTCATAGATGCCACAGGTGTGGATATAGAGTGGGAGGAGCTTAAGATAGGAGAGGAAGCCCTCCCCGAATACGGCTCCCTCCTTCCAAAGGAAGTTCTGGATTCAATAAGGAGAAATAAGGTGGCTCTTAAAGGTCCCGTAACAACGCCTGTGGGCAGGGGTTTCAGGAGCGTTAATGTGGCTCTGAGGAGGGAGCTTGAACTCTACGCATGTGTGAGACCGATAAGGAGCATGGGTGCTCCTTCAAGATACGAAAATATCGACCTTATAGTTATCAGGGAGAACACGGAAGATTTATATGTGGGTGTTGAATTCAAGGCTGGCTCCCCTGAAGCTTTGAGGTTTACGGAATTCGGGATAAGGGAGGATTCGGGTATAAGCATAAAGGCTATATCCGCTTCCGCCTCGAGGAGGGTTTCCGAGTTCGCCTTCAAGCTTGCCGAGAGGGAGGGGAGGAGGAAGGTGACCGCTGTTCACAAGGCTAATATATTGAAGGAGACGGACGGGCTTTTCCTCGATGTGGCGAGGGAGGTATCGAAAGAACATCCCAGGATAGAATTTGAGGATATGGTGATAGACAATTTCTGCATGCAGGTTGTGAGGGACCCATCGAGATTTGATGTCCTTGTTCTTCCCAATCTTTACGGCGATATAGTTTCGGAGCTTATAAGCGGTATGTGTGGAGGCATAGGCATTGTTCCGAGCGCGAATATAGGCGATGAACATGCGGTCTTCGAACCCGCCCATGGAAGTGCTCCCAAGTATAAGGGGAAAAACAAGGTTAATCCGATAGGAGCCATTCTTGCCGGAGCCATGATGCTGAAGCATATAGGTGAGGAAGGTGCCTCGAGGGCTATAGAGGAGAGTGTGGGGGAGGTTATAAGGGAGGGGGAGGTTCTGACATATGACCTTGGTGGGAATTCGGGGACGAGGGAGGTTGCTGAGGAGATAGCAAAGAAAGTAAGGGGGATGAGATGGAGAAATTGACGAAGGAGGAGCTTCTCGCGAGGGCTAAGAAACCCCAAGAGGATGCCATGAAACTCCATGCTCAGTATATGGGGAAGATAAGCGTTACATCCAAGTGTCCTATAAGGAGCTTTGACGACTTCGCTATAGTTTACACCCCAGGTGTTGCCGAGCCCTGCAGGGCTATAAAAGGTAAGGGAGAGAGGGTTTTCGAGCTCACGAACAAGGGGAATATGGTCGCTGTTGTGTCTGATGGGACAAGGGTTTTAGGTCTCGGGGATATAGGTCCCGAGGCTGCCCTCCCCGTTATGGAGGGCAAATCCCTGCTCTTCAAATACCTCGGTGGCGTGGATGCCTTCCCCATATGCCTCGGGACGAAAGATGCTGAGGAGATAATAAAAGCTGTGAAATGGCTTGAGCCGACATTTGGGGGGATAAATCTCGAGGATATAGAGCAACCGAAATGCTTCTCCATCCTTGACAGGCTGAGGGAGATAATGGATATACCTGTATGGCATGATGACCAGCAGGGGACGGCGACCATAACCCTCGCCGGACTCATAAACGCCCTCAAAATAGTTGGCAAGAAGATATCCGAGATAAGGCTCGTTATGAACGGCGCCGGTGCCGCGGGAATAGCTATTTTGAGGATTCTTTTCAAAGCAGGGCTTGATCCGGAGAACACGATAGTCGTGGACAGCAAAGGGATACTTCATAAGGAGAGGGAAGATATAAAGAAGAGGAAGGAGGAGTTTTCCGATAAATTCAGGCTCTGCGAGATAACCAACAGGGAGGGGAGGAAGGGTGGGCTTGAGGAGGCTCTCCGCGGAGCGGATGTGTGTGTAAGCGCATCAAAACCGGGTCCCGATGTTATAAAGCCCGAATGGCTTAAAAAAATGAACAAAGACGCCATTTTATTCGCGATGGCTAATCCTATACCCGAGATATGGCCCTGGGATGCGAAGGAGGCGGGGGTGAGGATAGTGGCAACGGGGAGGAGCGATTTCCCGAACCAGATAAACAATTCCCTCGGCTTTCCCGCGATATTCAGGGGCGCTCTGGATGTCCATGCGAGGACCATTACGGATGGGATGTGTATAGCGGCTGCTGAGGAGCTCGCAAGGTTTGCCGAGGAGAAGGGGATAAATGAAGAATACCTGGTTCCCAAGATGGATGAGTGGGAGGTGTTTGTGAGGGAGGCTGTGGCTGTTGGTATGAAGGCGCAGGAGGAGGGCGTTGCGAGGCTTAAGGTTTCGAGGGAGGAGCTTGAGAAAAAGGCTGAGGGGATGATAAGAAGGGGGAGGGAGGAGATAGAAGTTCTTATGAAACATGTTATGGAAAAACCTTCTTGGGGAGGGAAATGAGGGAGATAAGTTTTGAGAAAGTAGCTTCTGAGGTAGCGAGGCTTTGCGAGGAGGCTAATTTTGAGCTCGGGGAGGATGTCAAAAATGCCCTTAGAAAGGCGCTGGATGAGGAGGTTTCTCCTTCAGGGAAGGAGGTTATAAGGAGGATACTCGAGAATGCCGAGATAGCTGAAAAGGAGAGGATACCTCTATGTCAGGATTGCGGAATAACCGTTGTCTTCGTTGAGCTCGGCGAGGATGTGAGGGTTCCGGGGCTTTACAGGGCTATAGAGGAGGGTGTTAGGAGGGGATATACGGATGGGTATTTGAGGAAATCGGTTGTTGAGAAGCCTTTCTCGGCGAGAAAGAATACGGGCGATAACACCCCCCCGATAATTTATACGGATGTTGTCCCGGGGGACAGGCTCAAGATAGTTGTTATGCCGAAGGGAGGCGGGAGTGAAAATATGTCGAGGCTTTTCATGCTCACGCCCGCTCACGGAAGGGAGGGGATAATAGAGAGCGTTGTTAAGGCTGTCGATGAGGCCGGGAGCAATCCCTGTCCTCCCGTTATAGTGGGTGTCGGTATAGGGGGAACATCGGACAAGGCTCTCGTTCTCGCAAAAAAAGCCCTTTTAAGAAAAGTCGGCGAGGCGAGTCCCGACCCTGAGGTGGCGGAGCTTGAGAGGGAGATGCTTGAGAGGATAAACAGGCTCGGGATAGGTCCTCAGGGCTTCGGGGGGAGGATAACGGCTCTCGCCGTCCATATAGAGACCTTTCCGACCCATATAGCGAGCCTGCCTCTGGCTGTTAATCTCCAGTGTCATAGTGCAAGGCATAAGGAGGTTATAATTTAGGGGGGAACATGGTTCCTATATACATAATGGGCAAAAGGTATGAGGTCCCCGAAGGTCTCACCATAATGAAGGCTCTTGAATATGCGGGGTACAGGCTCATAAGGGGCGCGGGATGCAGGGGAGGATTTTGCGGGGCATGCGCCACAGTTTACAGGATAAAGGGCGACCCCGAGCTCAAATTTGGTCTCGCATGCCAGACGGTTATAGAGCCTGAGATGTATCTTGTCCAGATACCCTTCTTCCCAGCCGAGAAGGCTATATATGATATTGAAAAGTTATCGCCTGAAGCCGGGGAGATATTGAGGCTTTACCCTGTTCTTGAGAAATGTCTCGGATGCAACACATGTACGAAGAGCTGTCCTCAGGAGATAGATGTTATGGGTTATATAGCCGATGCCTTAAGGGGAGATATAGCTTCCTGTGCCGAGAAATCCTTCGACTGTATAATGTGCGGATTGTGTGCCGCGAGGTGCCCCGCCGGAATACCTCAGTATTATGTAGGGCTTCTTGCGAGGAGGATATACGGGAAAATCCCGAGGAGGGTTGAGGAGAGGCTCTCCTACGAGCTTGATGTCATAAGGAAGATGAACTTCGCCGACTATTTCCTCATAGTCCTTGATGTCATAAATTTTGCGAGGAGGAGAGGGATATATTATGGCGTGAGGGGGAGCG
>CAZTWH010000046.1:0-5882 GCA_964617575.1 uncultured Dehalococcoidia bacterium | reverse complement strand
ATCTACGCATCAGCCCTCACCGCGAAGATAGCTTCTGAGAGGAGGCTTTCAAAACTTGTGGATGAAATACCATCCTATCCGATGAGGAGGGGGAGCATACCCTTAAGGATGGAGCCCGGGGAGATAGAGAAGAGGCTATCCCTCTTTGAACCTGTCTCCATCCAGAGAATAGACGGGATAAAGCTCATATTCGATGACGGATGGCTCCTCGTAAGACCCTCGGGGACGGAGCCCAAGCTCAGGATAACCGCGGAGGCGAGGTCGGAGAAGAGGGTTGAGGAGCTTTACAGCAAGGCTCTGGAGGCTTTAGGGGGGATAGGATGAGGGCTGTTATCCTCGCGGCTGGTGAGGGGAGGAGGATGCGTCCCCTCACATATACGAGACCGAAACCACTCCTGCCGGTGGGGGGGAAACCCATCCTCGAGCACCTCATATCAAATCTCAAAAAGGCGGGAGTCAACAAAATAAGCATTATTGTGGGTCATTATTCTGATAAGGTGAAGGAACATTTTGGGGATGGGGAAAGGTTCGGTGTTAAAATAGAATATATCCTTCAGAGAAAACAGCTCGGAACGGGGGATGCCCTGAACACAGCCCGTGATCTTTTAAAGGAGGATGTATTCCTCCTCCTTAACGGAGATGTCATCTTCGGAGAAGGGGATATAAGGGCTGTTATGGAGGGAGAGCCACCCGCTATAGGCGTCTTCGAAGGCTCCGGGATAGATGTCGGGGTCGTTGAGATAAGGAGGGATGAGGTCAGAAGAGTGGTAGAGAAGCCGTCGCTCGAGATAAAAGGACCGATAAACGCGGGCATATATCTCTTCGACAGGAGAATATTCGACTTCCTCTCCAGAATCGAACCTTCTCCGAGAGGGGAATATGAGATAACGGACGCCATCCAGCTCATGATAGACGGGGGGATAAAGGTCAGGTGGAGGAATGTAATATCATGGCTCAACATAACCTACCCATGGGACCTGCTCAAGGTTAACGAGACCCTCCTTCGGGATATAGAGCCCGAAAACAAAGGCGTTGTTGAGGATGGTGCTGTTATAAAGGGGAAGGTGAGGATAGGTGAGGGGAGCGTTGTTAGGTCGGGCTCCTACATCGAGGGACCCGTTATTATAGGCGAGGGATGCGCGATAGGACCCAACTCATACATAAGACCCTGTACATACATAGGCGATGGATGTCATATAGGGAGCGCATGTGAAGTCAAGAATTCCATAATAATGAGGGGGACGAAAATACCCCACCACAATTATGTGGGGGACAGCATAATAGGTGAGGGATGCAACCTCGGTGCCGGGACAAAGATAGCAAACCTCAAGCTCAGGAATGGAAATGTCAGGATAAACGATATGGACACGGGTTTGAGGAAACTGGGTGCCATAATAGGGGATGGGGTTAAAACGGGGATAAACGCATCTATAAATGTTGGCACCCTTATAGGAAACGATACTCTTATAGGTCCGGGTGTTCTTGTCAGCGGGGTTATAAATCCCCGCTCAGTAATAATTTAGGAGGTGGTGTGGTAAAGCAGGCTGTTGTTCTCGCGGCGGGAGAAGGGGAGAGGTTAAGACCCTTAACGGCATACAAACCCAAAGTAATGATACCCGTCGGGAATAAACCCATCCTCCAGTATGTTATAGAAGCCCTTGTTGAGAGCGGAATAAGGGAAATAATCCTTGTCGTCGGCTACAGGAAAGAGGCTGTTATGAGATTCTTCGAGGATGGGAGGGAGCTTGGGGCGAGGATAGAGTATGTCTTCCAGAGCGCTCAGCTCGGAACAGGACACGCCTTAAAACAGGCTGAGGGCAAAACGGAGGGGACATTCCTGGTTCTCTCAGGCGATAACATAATAGCGAAGGAAACCCTCTCACCCATCCTCGATATGGAGCAGCCCTCAGTCCTCGCGAAAGAGGGGGAGGAGGCGGGAAAATACGGCGTCCTTATAACAAGGGATGACGAGCTTGTGGAAATAGTCGAAAAACCGACCCAACCCCCATCATTCCTCCTCAACACCGGCATATACATCCTCCCCCAAGCAATATTCGAATATCTGAGGGAGGAGCTTGACCTTCCGAAAGCCATATCCTCCATGGTCTCCGATGGGGTTAAGGTTAAGGTGAGGATAACGGATGGGGTGTGGCTCGACGCCCTCTATCCATGGGACCTTCTGAAGCTCAACAGCTTCGTCCTGAGAAGAACATCCCCATCAATATCCGGCAGGGTTGAGAAAGGGGTTGTTATAAAAGGGGATGTCATTATAGGCGAGGGGACGAGGATAAGGTCAAATTCATACATAGCTGGACCGGTGGTGATAGGGAGGAACTGCGAGATAGGACCGAATGTATGCATATTCCCATCAACAAGCATAGGCGATGGCTCGAGAATATTCCCCTTCTCCGAGATAAGGAACAGCATTCTGGGAGAGGGCGTAACCATATGGACGGGCTCCCTCATAACAAGCTCCATTATAGACAATTTCTCATCCCTCGGAGCAAGGGCTTCTTTAACGGAAGATGAGGTTGTGGTGAGGGTGAACGGGGAGGAGAGAAGGGTCAGAATGGGGATTATAGTGGGGGAGGGCTGCAAAATAGGGGAGAATGTCGTCATAAGGGCTGGCGTAAGGGTTGGGAACAGGGTCAGGGTGAGGGGGCTTAAGGTTATAGATGAGGATATACCCGATAATACCCTTGTCCTTTGAGGAAATGTGCGGGATAGTCGGATATATAGGGGAGAGGGAAGCAAAGCCTGTAATTCTCGATTCCCTGAAAAGGCTCGAATACAGAGGATATGACTCATGCGGAATAGCCATAATGGGTGAGGGGATAAAGGTGTTCAAAGATAGGGGAAGGGTCTCGGAGCTTGCGGAAAAGATACCCCATCTCTCGGGGAAAATAGGGATAGGTCATACGAGATGGGCAACCCACGGTGGGGTGTCAAGGGAGAACGCCCACCCCCACCTCGACTGCTCGGGGAAAATAGCCGTCGTCCACAACGGAATAATAACAAACTTCCAGGAGCTTAAAGAAAAACTAATCTCAAAAGGTCATATTTTCAGATCAGAAACGGATACCGAGGTTCTCCCCCATCTCATAGAGGAGCTCTGGGGAAACGATATAATAGGTACCATAACCCGTGCTTTGAAGCTCATAAGAGGGACATATGCCTTCGCAATTATAGTGGATGGATATGATGGGATAATAGTGGCGAGGAAGGAGAGCCCCCTCATAGTGGGTGTCGGGGAGGGGGAATTCTTCTTATCCTCGGATGTCCCCGCCATCCTCGAATATACGGACAGGGTCATATACCTCGAGGACGGAGATATAGGGCTCATAACAAGGGAAGGGGTAAAGGTCTTCAACGGAAGGGAGGTTAGAAGGGAGGTAAAGAAAGTCCCCTGGAAATTAGAGGAGGCGCAGAAAGGAGGATTTGAACACTTCATGTTGAAGGAAATTTACGAACAGCCGAAAATAATAAGCCTCATGCTGAATGAGAGGATAAACGCGATAGAATCCTCCGTGGAGATAGATATGAGAAAAAGGGACTTCGATGAGATAATACTAACGGGCTGCGGGACATCATATCACGCATGCCTCATAGGGAGATTCTACTTCGAAAAGATATCAAAAATACCGACAAGGGTGGAGATATCATCAGAATTCGGAAGCTCGGGAATAATACCGAAAAACACAATAACGATAGCCCTCACCCAGTCGGGGGAGACGAGGGATACCATAAAAGCGGTAAAGAGGGCGAAGGAGGAGGGGATAAGAACCCTCGCCATAACGAATGTGGTCGGGAGCAGTATAACAAGAATATCGGACGAGGTCTTCTACATGAGAGCGGGACCCGAGATATCCGTGGCGGCTACAAAAACCTTCCTCGCCCAGCTTTTATCCCTCTACCTCATATCCCTCCACCTTGCGGAACTCGATCCCCTATCACTCATGGAAAAAATAACCCCCCTCCTCGAGCTGCCACAGGCTATAGAAAGCGTCCTCTACAACGAAGAGATAAAGAAAATATCTTCCTTCCTCAAAAATTACGAGAACATATTCTATGTGGCGAAGGGGATAAATTACCCCACAGCCCTTGAAGGAGCCCTCAAGCTCAAGGAGATATCATATATCCACGCGGAAGGGTATCCGGCAGGTGAATTAAAACACGGTCCCTTCGCCCTCCTCACGGAAAAAACGCCCGTGGTAGGCATAATATGCCACGACGATAACTATGAATCCATCCTCTCAAACTTTAAGGAAATAAAAGCAAGGGGCTCCCCCCTCATAATCCTCTGTCCTGAGGAGGATGAGGAAGCAGAAAAGTACAGCGATGCTGTCCTCAAGATACCCCAGATAAATCCTCTCCTCTCCCCCTTCACATCTGCCGTGGCGCTCCAGCTCCTCGCCTACTGGGTGGCAAAGGAAAGGGGATGCCCGATAGACCACCCGAGGAACCTCGCGAAAAGCGTAACGGTCGAGTAGGAAAGACTCCCCCACCCTCCGCGTTTCATGAATGGCGAATCCTCCCCTCATCTTTTTCAAAGGTGTTCCGCCGGCTGAAGAAAGCTTCTTATCTTCGGTGAAAGGGTCAGGTAAAACAGCATTATGGGCATTTGAATGAGAGGGGCAACAGCCGCCGGAAGCACGGCAAGGGTCCCTCCGAAGGCAGTCGTCGCCACCCCGATTGTGATGGCATGGTTCTTGGCTGTTACACCGTATCCCAAAGCCATGCAGTTCCCGTAATCAATATGCATAGCTTTGGAGAAAAGGATCGCCAGGGCAAAGAGGATCGGATAGAGGGTGGCTATTCCCAAGATGATGAAGAATACCCAGTGCCAGTTGTTTATTATCAATCCTGCTTTGGTGGAGATGATGGTAAAGACCATGAGCAGCATTCCACAGGTCGAGGCAGAGGGGAGAAATGGGACGATGCTCTGGTATTTCTTCACCCCATACCTTCGGATGAGATATCTCCTGGTCGCCATGCCGGCAAGAAGGGGAAGGGCGACGATGAGGAGCATCTTCTCCAGGATCATCACCAGGTCTATCCGGACATAAACCCCAGCCAAAATCCACATCCATAGGGGGGTGAGGAATATCGCCAGGATGAGGCTCAGAGCTACAATTATGAGGGCTGATTCCACCCTCCCCTTGGCATAACCTGTCCAGGCGGCGACCATCCCGCTGCAGGGGACGCATACCTTGAGGATGAAGCCGGCGGCAAGATAGGGATCAGCATGACGAAAAAGAAAATGAGCCCAGAGGGCTCCCAGGGGAGGGGTGAGGAGGAAGTTCATGAAGATAGCCGCGGAGAGAAGCTTCGGGTCACGAACAGCTTTTCCGATATCCTCCACCCTCAGGTTTATCATCATGGGGTAAAGCATCAGGAAAAGGAAAAACGGGATGGCATTCCTCAGAATCCCAACCCCGGGGAATAAATAGCCTATAAGGAGCGCAAGGGATATATCTATCGCAACCCATACCGGAAGGTATTTTCTCAAAAGCTCCGCGAATTTCATCCTCAAGCCTCTTCCTCAAGCCCAGCCGTCTTAAGAAGCCCCTTCAAAGCCTCAGCGTTCTCCCTATACCGGGATGTTCTCAAAGGAGGGCAGTCCCCGGGCTTCCTCTCCCCCCTCGTTATGGCTACGGCAAAGGCAAAACAGGTCGGGAGACCACATTCCCGACAGTTCGTCTTCGGAAGAAGGTCAAGGATATCCTTAGCCTTTAAAGCCCTCTTCTCATATACGGGGGTCAGCTCCCCCCTCCTTTCCCAGGTCTCATTTATGAGATTTTTGAGCTCATCAAGAGCCTCCTTCCCCTCATCAAGATTCGGAACCTGCGCTAAATTTATCGCATGAGGAAATATCGTGACGA
>CAZTWH010000045.1:0-5897 GCA_964617575.1 uncultured Dehalococcoidia bacterium | reverse complement strand
TCGATAGAGGGGAAGCTCCGAAATGGCTTCAATGTAGCCATATCCGAGGTGGATGATAAGGAGCTATGGCAGGTATCGACCATAGGTGTTGTATGTATATGCGACAGCGGAAGGGAAGCGAGGGAGACCCTTGAGAGGGTTCTCAGGTATATAGAGGGGAGAAGGGGTGAGGTTGAGGTCTTAGATTATGAGATCGAGGTCATACCATTCTGATCTCCTCTCCAGATTCAAGGATGAGATAGTCCACATCGAGTATATCCCGAGGAGGGAAGCCAGGTTCGGAGATACAAGGGAGAGGCTTAAGATAGAGGGGGTTTTAAGGGAGCTTTCCCTCTTCCCTCTTTATGTTCATCAGGCGAGATGTGTGGACCTTGTTAGGGAAGGGAAAAATGTTATAGTTTCAACGCCCTCGGCGAGCGGGAAGAGCCTTTGCTATATAATCCCGATCACGGAAGCGCTCCTTGAAAGGGATGTATCAGCCCTCCTTCTTTATCCGACGAAAGCCCTATCGCAGGACCAGGTCGGGAAGATAAGCGTTCTCTTTGAGAGGGCGGGTTTAAATGTAAAGCCCTTTATATTCGATGGGGATACACCTCAGGATGAGAGGGCTTATATAAGGAGGAGGGGGAAGGTTGTCCTCTCAAACCCGGATATGCTCCATATAGGCATTCTCCCCAACCATAAGATGTGGGGGAGGTTTTTCTCGAAGCTCTCCTTTGTCGTCCTCGATGAGGCGCATGTATATAAGGGCGTCTTCGGTTCCCACACAGCCAATATAATAAGGAGGCTCAGGAGGATATGCGAGCTATACGGTTCAAAACCCCTTTTTATCCTATGTTCAGCGACGATATCAAATCCCGGCGAACATGCGGAGAGGCTCTGCGGGCTTCCTTTTGAGGTTGTTATGGAGGATGGCTCTCCTTATGGGGGGAAGGAGTTTATTTTCTGGAACCCGAGATTTATAGGCGAGAGGAGGAGAAGCCCCGTTGCGGATTCCGTGGTTCTCCTTGAGGAGCTTATAAGGAGGGGGATAAGGACGATAGGTTTTGTTAAGACGAGGAGACTCTGTGAGCTTCTCTATATGAGGCTGAGGGAGAGGCTTGGCGATTTATCCTCGAAAGTGAAGCCCTATCGCGGAGGCTATATGCCCGAGGAGAGGAGGGAGATAGAGAGGGGACTTTTCTCGGGCGAGCTTCTGGGTGTTATATCCACATCAGCCCTCGAGCTCGGCATAGATATAGGTGACCTCGATGCCACCGTGATAACAGGATACCCCGGAAGTGTATCCTCAACATGGCAGATGGCGGGGAGGTCGGGGAGGAGGGGGGAGGTTTCTTTGAGCTTCCTTCTGGCTTCAGAAAATCCCCTTGACCAGTATATAATAAGCCACCCGGAGGATTTCTTCTCAAGGAGCCCTGAAAGCGCCCTCATAAATCCCGATAACCCTTATATTCTCTCATCCCATATCCTGTGCGCAGCATGGGAGCTCCCTATATCCGAGAGAGATGAAGCCTTCTTCGGAGAGGGGATGTGGGAGATTATAAAAGGGCTTGAGGGGGATTTTCTTAAGGAAAGGGGAGGGAAATGGTTCTTATCCCCGAAAATCTATTACCCGGCACAGGATGTAAATATAAGGTCATCCGAGAAAAATTATCTCCTCATCGAGGATGGGAGCGGAAGGCTCCTCGAGACCATAGACGGCGGAGTCGCCCTTTCCCAGATACACCCGGGAGCCATATACCTCCATCAGGGAGAGACCTATTTCGTAAAAGAACTCGACCTCGAAAAAAGAATAGCAAGGGCTATAAAAGTAGATGTGGATTACTATACGGAGGCTAAGGAAATAGAGGAGATAAATGTTTTAAGGGAAAGGAAAGGGGAGGATGTAATCCATTTCGGGGATGTCAGGGTGACGAAATATGTCATAGGTTATGTTAAGAAGAGGGTATTCACGGATGAGGTTGTGGGGGAGGAGCTTTTGGAGCTTCCGCCCGAGATTTTCGAGACCGAGGCTTTATGGCTTGATTTTGACGAGGATATTTTGAGGAAGGTTAGGGGGATGGGTCTTGATGTGATGGGGGGTCTTCACGGGATAGAGCATGCTATGATAGCTCTTCTCCCCTTCTTCGCCCTATGTGATAGGAACGATATAGGTGGTGTATCGACGACATTTCACCCAGATACCGGGAGGGCTGAGGTTTTTATATACGACGCCCACCCGGGGGGCATAGGTATAGCTCTTGAGGGCTACAGAAGAATATGGGAGCTTCTTAAGGCTACCCTTGATGTTATAAAAGCATGCCCCTGTGAGAACGGATGCCCCGGATGTATTCAGTCCCCGAAGTGCGGAAACAACAACGAGCCCCTCGATAAAGAGGCTTCAAAAATTATTCTTGAGGAGATGTTAAAAGAATATCCCCGAGAGTCGTAACAAGATAAGCGAGTAGATAAGAAGCTTCTTCATCCGTGAGATTCCCATCCTCCCATACCTTCAACACCTCGGGGTCCCCCGTTTCCTCGGAAGCTTTTACAACCTCCACAGTCCACTCCCCCTCGCTTGAGAAATCATACCTTTTTCCGATGCCAACCCCGGGTCTTAAGGGTTCATAAAGAAGGTCAAGGAGGAAGAGATACTTTTTCGCATCCTCAAGTTTTGTCTTCATATCTTCAAGTTCTTCTTTGACCTCATCTCTCTCTTTTTTCAACTTTTCGACTTCAGCTTCAAGTTCCAAAAGCTTTGCTTTCGTATCTTCAAGCTCTTTCTCGAGTTTTTCTTTTTCTTGTAGCAGGGTTTTGTATTTCTCCTGAGGCACTCCTTTTGCGCACCCCGTTATAAGGAGGGGGATAAGGAGAAGGATAAGGAGCCTCTTCATTCCTCACCCCCTATACTTCTATCTCAAGCCCCTCCCTTCCTATTATAATTGAAAGCCCTTCCTCCAGCTTTGAGACCTCCCTTTCTATCTCCTCCCTGAGGAGGGGAGAGATATGGGTGAGGGCTATTTTCGGGGTATAGCCCTTTATATCCCTGAAGGCTTTTATTTCATCGTATAAAAGTTTTGGGGAGAGATGCCCCGTCTCCCTCGCCATCTCCTCAAATCTATCGGGCAGTGTTAGATCAAATATTATAAGGTCAGGGTTCACCCTTTCCCACCATTTACTTATGCCCGGTCCCGTATCTCCTGTATAAAAGAGTTTCCTATCCCTCTCGACGAATATCGCATAGGATTCAACGGTATGATTTGCCGGGAAGAGGGTTATAGTGTATTCGCCCACCTTTTGCGGGTTTAAAGGCTCTATGGGTATAAGTTTGAGCGTGGGATTATTTTCGGGTCTTTCCGTGAATTTCGGATAAAGGGTTCCGTCCACAAGGTATGAGGAGAGGACGGATAGGGTCTTCTCGGCTCCGTAGACGGAGAAGGTCCTGACCCCGAAGAAGGCGAGGCAGAGGCAGGGTATATCCCTTATATGGTCATAGTGGTGATGGGAGAGCACTATATACTTTATCCTCGCCTGCTCTTCGAAGCTCAGGCTCCCTGTCAAACCTCCCGCATCGAGGAGGAGGATATCATCCACAAGGACGGATGGTAGCCTTGTTTTATCCGATTCGAGATTGTGTGCCCCGAGAAACCCCACCTTCATAGCTAAAACCTCAATGGATTGAAATCCGTCTTGTAATCATACGCATCAACACCTTCCTTTTTCTTAAGGCTATTAACCACCATATATGTTAAGGGAGTTGCGAGGGTTTCGTAAAGGACCTTGAAGAGCCAGTGATAGAGGGCTGTTCTGAGGATAAGCCCTAGGGGGATAACGCCTGTGAAGGCTACGAGAAGAAAAGTGAAGGTATCGAGGGCTTGACCTATAATTGTTGAGCCTATGGTTCTTGAGAAGAGGAATCTTCCCTTTGTGAGGATTTTCATCTTCGCGAGGGTGAAGGAATTTGAGAACTCCCCGAGAAGATACCCGAGAAAAGATG
This sequence comes from uncultured Dehalococcoidia bacterium, assembly GCA_964617575.1. Classification (GTDB taxonomy): domain Bacteria; phylum Chloroflexota; class Dehalococcoidia; order SZUA-161; family CAYRBX01; genus CAZTWH01. Next base: position 1,921 of record CAZTWH010000045.1, on the reverse strand, counting down.
CGAAAAGGAGCCTCGGCGTGAAGCCGAGGATTTTTTCATATTCCTCCTGAAATTTCCATTCGGGGTGGGGCGGAAGAAGACCCGCTATCCATATAGCGAGGACGGCTATGAGATTTGAGAAGAATCCGAGCCATATTATTCTCCTCGCCCATGAATAACCGTATACCTCCGTGAGTATATCCCCGAAAATATAACTTATGGGGAAGATTATTATCGCCGCTGGAAGACTTAAGGGTCCCAGTTTTATGATTTTAACGGCTATTATGTTGGATGTTATAAGGCATGTTATGAAAATGGAAGATATAAATACAAGCCTCGGCGAAACCATTTATATCCACCTTCTCTTCCTAAATATGAAAAGCATAGCTCCTATAAGGAATATGGAGAAAAGTATAAAGAGCGGAAAGAAATAGGGGCTCCCCTGACCGGGGAGGGGGACATTCATCCCATATATGCTCGCTATAAGTGTAAGGGGAAGCATTATTGTTGATATGACGGTTAAAATTCTCATAACCTGATTTATCCTGAAGGATGCTAGGGTATCATTCGTGTCCTTAAAACCCTCTATAACCTCCCTGTAGTCCTCAAGGGTATCCTGTATCTTCCTGCAATGGTCTGCGAGGTCTCCGAAATAGACATGGGGAGCTTCCTTTAAAAATGTATACTTTGAGCCGTTTTTCTCAAGGTGTTCGAAAACCTCCGTCTGCGGCTTTATTATTCTCCTGTAATGGATGACATCCCTCCTTAAAAGAGCTATCTCCCTTATAGCCTTCTCCATCTGATCCCCGAAGATCATATCCTCAACCTTCTCTATATTCTCGCCTATTTTATTGAGTATGGGGAAGCAGTAGTTCACAAGCCTATCGAGGATTGTGTAGAGGAGGAAGCTTGCGGAGCTTCCCATATATTCCTCCCTCGCTGTCTCGTTTGCTTTGCACTCCTTGAAGAAATTAACTATAGGCTTCAGATCACCTTTATGGACGGTAACGAGGAAATCATCGCCCAGAAATATCGATACCTGGGATGGCTGGGTCACCCTCATCCTCTTATCGAATACGGGGAAGTGGAGGACCATGAAGAGATAATCGGGGTATTCATCTATTTTCGGTCTCTGTATTTTTGAGAGGCAGTCATCGAGATCAAGGGGGTGGAAGTTGAAATGCCTCGCAAGATAATCCATCTCATCCCTTCCGGGGTTCTCAACATTAACCCAGGAAAGTTTTCCCCAGTTTATAATATCTATCCTTAAAGACTTCTCCTCCATGACATTTTCGAGGACCCCCCTAATTAAATTTAACAAAAAATTCAAGGGTTTTTTATCCCCTTATAAATCTCTCAGCCCATATGGATGCTGTGGCGCCATCCCCGCACGCGGTTATAGCCTGCCTTGCGGAGTTGTATCTAACATCACCGCATGCGAAGACCCCGGGTATATTCGTCTCCATCCTGTCGTTCACGGGAATATATCCATCCGGAGTGAGCTCGAGGATATTTCGGAGGATTTCCGTATTGGGTCTGTGCCCAATAGCTATAAAAACTCCATCAACAGGGAGGCTCTCTATATCGCCTGATCTTGTATCCCTTAGCTTCAAAGCCTTGAGAATTTCCTCCCCCTCCATCTCATCCACGACCCTGTTCCATATAACCTCTATTTTATCCTCCTTAAAAAGTTTCTCCTGAAGGGCTTTAACAGCCCTCAGCTCATCCCTTCTGTGGACAAGATATACCTTGCTCGCGAATTTTGACAAAAAGAGAGCTTCCGTGACGGCAGCATCCCCCCCGCCTATAACGGCAACCTTCCTCCCCCTAAACCATCCACCGTCGCATGTGGCGCAGTAAGAAACCCCACTCCCTAAAAGCTCCTCCTCACCGGGGACCATGAGCCTTTCCCTCGTTGATCCGAGGGCTAATATAAGAGCCT
>CAZTWH010000044.1:0-5953 GCA_964617575.1 uncultured Dehalococcoidia bacterium | reverse complement strand
AAAAATACCCCTCCTCAATGATCTCCCTATAAGATGGCATATGGTCGGACACCTCCAGACAAATAAAGTAAACCACGCCCTAAGACTCTTCGAGGTCATCCACAGCATAGACTCCATAAGAATAGCGGAGGCGATAAATAAAAGGACAGAGAGGAAAATACCCGTCCTTATAGAGGTGAATATATCGGGGGAGGGGACAAAATTCGGATTCAAACCTGAGGATGTTTTCGACGCCTACAGAAAATTAAAGGATTTGGAAAATCTCGAGATAATAGGACTCATGGGAATGGCTCCATTTGTTGAAAACCCCGAGGATGCAAGACCCTTCTTCAGGAAACTGAGGGAAATAAGGGATAAACTCGGTCTCAAGGAGCTATCAATGGGCATGACACAGGACTTTGAAGTAGCGGTGGAGGAAGGGGCGACGATCCTGAGGATAGGAAGGGCTATATTCGGAGAAAGGGGGTAGAGATGAGAATAGCAATAATAGGGGGAGGGGTTATGGGTGAGGCTATAGCATCGGCAATAATAAGAGGAGGGGTTTCATCACCCGAGGAGATAAAGATAGGAGAAATAAATGAGAGAAGAATAATAGAACTCGAGGAGAGATACGGAGTAAAGTGTTTCCCGGATAACGAGGAGGTTATAAGAAATACGGATTTCCTCATCCTCTCCGTAAAACCCCAATCCCTCCCCGAAATATTCAAAGATATAGGAGGGAAGATAGACGACGGTCAGGTTGTTATGTCGGTAATAGCGGGGGCATCTTTGAGGAAGCTTAAGGGAGGTCTTCAGCATGACAAGGTTATAAGGGTTATGCCCAACACACCCGCCCAGATAGGAGAGGGTGTCAGCGTATGGACGGCTTCCGATGAGGTATCTTATGAGGAGAGGGAGAGGGCGAGAGAAATTCTATCGACCTTCGGCTACGAGATATATGTCCCCGATGAGGTCTATATAGACATGGCGACCGCTGTAAGCGGGAGCGGACCCGCCTACATTTTCTACTTCGTGGAAGCCATGATAGAGGGCGCCGTCAATATAGGTCTCCCGAGGGATAAGGCGAGGGAGATGGTTATAAAAACTATCCTCGGCTCAATAAAAATGCTCGAGGAAACAGGAAAACATCCCGCAGAGCTCCGCGACCTCGTAACATCACCCGCAGGAACAACCTCCGAAGCCCTCCTTAAACTCGAGGAGGAGAATTTCAAAGCATCCCTCATAAAAGCAATAAAATCAGCATACGAAAGGGCTAAGGAGCTCGGGGTTTCAGAATGAGGGAATTCATTCAGATATTATGTCATATAATAGTTTTGCTTGTGATAGTGAGGGCTATAGTATCGTGGTTTCCCGTAAATCCCGGGGAGAGGTTTGTTGCCTTCATATACAGGGTGACGGAGCCGATTTTATCCCCTGTGAGGCGTATTATCCCGAGGACGGGTCCTGTTGACCTCTCTCCCCTTTTTGTTGTTATAATTCTCGAGCTCATAGCGAGCCTTGCCCAGATACTATGACGCCCCATATAAGGTGCGATAGGGTAAGCCCTTATGTTCTCGTCGCCGGAGACCCGGGCAGGATAGATGTTATGGCTTCTTATTTGTCCTCCGTCAGAAAGCTATCGGAGTATCGTGGCTTTAGGGTTTTTATGGGCGATTTCGAAGGCGTCCCCGTTACTCTGGCTTCTACGGGCATAGGCTCCCCCTCCGCCGCCATAGCGGTGGAGGAACTTATAAGTTGCGGGGCAGAGGTGATAATAAGGGTTGGGACATGCGGTTCCCTTATATATGAGATGGAGAGGGGGGATATAGTTATACCGAGTGAGGCTATAAGGGGTGAGGGGACAAGTTTTTATTATGCTCCGGGGGATAAGGTGGCAAAGCCGAGTCCCAGGGTTTTTGATGCCCTGAAGAGGTGCGCCCAAAAGCTCGGCAGGAATTTCTACGAGGGCAAAATATTCACGACGGACGCCTTCTATGTTCTCCCGGAGGATACCCGCGACGCCATAGCCATAGAGATGGAATGCTCGTCCATCTTCATAATAGCGGAGCTTAAAGGGATAGAGGCGGGCGCCATACTCACCGTTGATTCGAATGTAAAGAAGGGGGAGGGGAAGGATGAACTATCGTGGGAGGTCAGGAGAGGGATAGAGGATTCAATAAAGATAGCATTGAGCTCCCTCAAAACCTTATCCGAGAAGGGTTGAAAAGGGTCCCATGAGATAGAAGGAGAGGATATGTATTATCCCGAAGGATGATACGGAAGCTATCCTCAAAATTTTGGGGACATACTGGGCTCTTTTGAGGTCAAGAATGAGCTTCGAAGCCATAACCGATATTGCGGGAAGTGCGGGATAGATATAGAACGGGAAGGTCAACCTGTCAGTTATAAGGACTATGGGTATCCAGGACGCGAAGAGGGATAAAAACCACAGGATGAAAAACAGAATCTCCCCCCTTCTTATGAGACAGTAGATAAAGGACGGGATGAGAATTATCGAGAAGGAGAAGCTTATATTTCCGAGGTAAAGGGGGTTGTAGAAGTAGAAGAGGGGGGATGTGAACCACTCCCAGGGCTTCGCCGCTATATATGTCGGCGTCGATGAGAAGGTGAGGGATGAATGGGTCCTCATCATATAAAGGAGGATGGATATGGGGTTTTTGAGCTCAAATGATAGGAGAGATAGAAGCGGGAGGAAAAGGGAGAAAGGGAGAAGGAAGCGAAGGGAGACAAAAAACGCATTTTTAAAACCATTCCATCTTTTTATGAGAAAATGGGATATTAGGAGCAGTCCGCCGAGGACTGCTGTCATCTTCGAGAGACAGGACAGAGCTAAAAACAGCCCCGAGAGCCCATATCTCTCCCTGAGGTAAAAATAAAAAGATACAAGCATAAAGAGCAAAAAGAAAGGCTCGAGCATCGCCATCCCTGATTGAACAAAAAATAAGTTCTCGGATGAGAGGAGAAGGAGGGAGAGAAGGACAAGACTTCTATCGGGAAAGACCCTCCTCAGAATAAGGAAGAAAACAAACAGGGAAAGGGCTGATGCTATGAGGGGGAAAAGCCTCCATCCCCATGGACTATTTCCGAGGAGGAAAATATTCAAAGTTATAATAAGCCTCGCGAGAGGGGGATGCTCATGCCTCAGAAAACCCTTCCCTTCAAGGAAAGAGATGGCATCTTTTATATAATGGACCTCATCGAACATGGGGGAGCTCGGGAAAGGTATGAGAGAAAGCCTTAAAAAGAAAAAAGCGAGGATTATAAGCAGGGCTAAAAGATTTAATTTTCTATCCATCTCTTTTTATCTTACAATTTTGATGGGATGAGAATCTTTTACGGGTGGTGGATAGTAGGGGTATCCCTTTTATCCCTCGTTGTCGCCGCCGGGACGGGATTTTACTCCTTCGGCATATTCTTCAAATCCCTCGAGGCTTGTTTCGGATGGTCGAGGACGGAGCTATCCGCGGTTATAACCATATACTGGGCTACCATAGCCATATCGGGACCCCTCATAGGCAGGCTCGTCGACTCATACGGTCCGAAAAAAATCATGATAATTGGAGCCATAAGCTCCTCTATTTTTTTATCCCTCCTCTCCCTGACAAACTCCCTCATATACTTCTACCTAATTTATTTCCTTTTAGCCCTGTCCCACAATTCCCTTTCCTATATACCGTATGGTTATCTTCTCTCGAGATGGTTCAGGGCTAAGAGGGGGAGGACTGTTGGCATAGCAACAAGCGGTATAGGGCTGGGTGGCGTTATATTCTCGCCCGTTGCGAACAGGCTTATAGAGGAGTTCGGCTGGAGGCTCTCCTATGTCATAATAGGCTCGGGAGCTCTTCTCCTGACTCTACCCCTCATCATCCTCCTCGTTAAGGAAGACCCGAGTGAGCTTGGTCTCCTCCCGGATGGCGCCGAGACGAGGGTTGAGGAGCCTTTATGGGTGCCATCGAGGGCTATAAGGACATGGGCTTTCTGGCTCTCCTCCCTCGCCCTCTTCTTCACATCCTCATCCATGTTCGGAATATTAACCCACCAGGTCCCCTTCTCAAGGGACCTCGGCATATCGCCCGGGGCGGCGGCTATCGCTTTCAGCGCCGTCGCCGGGATGGGGGTTGTCGGGAAACTTTCCTTCGGATTCCTGATGGATAAATTTAATAAAAGGCTTATAATATGCCTCTGCTATCTCCTCCAGTCCCTGGGTATCTTGATCCTCGTCTTCACGAAAAATATCTTCTTTTTATGGCTTTATATAATAATCTTCGGCTTCGCGATGGGCGGGAATGCCACATTAAGACCCCTTATAACGAGCTGGCTCTTCGGAATATCCTCCTTCGGAACCATCTACGGAGCCATGCAACTTTTCCACTCAGCGGGTTCATCCCTTGGTCCGATTCTGGGGGGTATTGTTTTCGATATGATGGGGAGCTACAGGCTCGCCTTCCTCATATTCCTTATAGGAACCTTCCTCTCCTCCCTCTTCATCCTCATCCTCCCCCTCCCCGAGAGGGCAAGGCTTATAAAGCCGAGGGGGGTAAGAGCAAAGCGCGAGGAGGTGCTGAGGATAACGGGCATGAAGAAAATGGCTCATAAGGTCGAGGATATATTGAGGGAGGAGATGGAAGAGGGGGTAAGGCTCATAGAACCCAAAGCCCTCATGATGGATGTGAGGGTTGAGGAGATAAGGGATAACGAGGTGAGGATAGAGGGGGGAAAGGTTTTAAAACCTGTTGGATACACGGATGAGCTTTCCGGCTCGCATAAGCTCTACATAGTTCTCCTCACGATAGGCGATAGGCTTGAGAGGAGGGTTGATGAGCTCTTTAAGAAAGATCCCTTGAGGGCTTTTATCCTCGATGGGGTTGGCTCATCCCTCGCGGAGGGGGTTGCGGATGAAATAAATTATATGATATGTAAAAGGGAGAAGGGGAGGGTATCGAGGAGAATAAGCCCGGGATACGGAAAATGGTCCCTCGAGGATCAGAGGGTTATATTCTCCCTCCTTCCCCATGACAGGATAGGTATGAGCCTAAACGAGGAATTCATGATGAGACCGAGGAAATCCATCTCGTTTATAATAGGGGTAGGGAAAAGGGATGACCCATGTAGGAATTGCGGGAAAGAGGATTGCGATATAAGGAGGAAGGATGGAGTATAAATACATACTGGTTGAGAGGGAAAGGGACGCGCTTAAAATAACGCTTAATAGACCTGAGGTTCTGAACGCTATGAACATCCCCATGATAGAGGAGCTTATGGATGTCTTCGGAAAGGTGAGGGATGATGGGGATGTGAGATTTCTTATCTTCACGGGCTCGGGCGAAGCCTTCTCATCCGGCGCTGATATGAAGGAGACGGGAAAATCGAGGGAGGAGGGGCTCTTATCCTTCATAGAGGAGAGGAAGGTGAAGCAGAAACTGGGTCATAAATTCATGAGGGAGCTCGAATCCCTCGAGCAGGTAACCATAGGTGCCGTGAACGGGATAGCCGTCGGGGCAGGGGTTGCCCTCCTCCTCGCATGCGATTTCAGAATAGCATCCGAAAGAGCGAGATTCTATATACCTGAGACGAATGTGGGCATATTCTTCACATGGGGATGCACGCCGAGGCTTGTAAAGCTTGTCGGTCCTTCAAAGGCTAAGGAGCTCATAATGACCTGCGACATCATAGATGCGGAGGAGGCTTTGAGAATAGGGCTTGTGAACAAGGTTGTTCCCCATAATTCACTTATGGATGAGGTTCAGAAATTCATAGATAAGATAAGGAAAAGGTCTCCCCTTGCGATAAGGCTTGTCAAACTCGTTGCAAACGCCTACTCAACTCCCATAATAGGGGACCTAACCCTTTATGAACCCGAACTTGTCCGACTCTGCTATGTCTGTGAGGATGCGGATGAGGCGATAAGGGCTTTCAGGGAGAAAAGGGAGCCGAGGTTCACAGGAAAACTGAG
>CAZTWH010000043.1:0-6073 GCA_964617575.1 uncultured Dehalococcoidia bacterium | reverse complement strand
CCCGAAGTTATCGAGAGCCGTCTTTATTATGTTCTCAGCGCCCTTCGGGTCGGCGACCGAATCGAAATTGGGGACAGCTATTCCTCCCTGCTTTTTTATAAAATCGCAAACCTCCTCGGCGGGTGTTTGCGAGCCCCCCGTCCCGTCCGCAGCACCTCCTATATCGTTCACAACAACCTTGGCACCCTCAGAAGCCATGGCTATGGCTATACCCCTTCCTATCCCCCTCCCCGAGCCTGTTACAACAGCTACTTTATCTTTAAGCCTATCCATCTCTTCACCTCCTTATAAAAATTAAGCCCGGATTTTTGATAAGTCAAGCTCCATGAGGAGGAACTCCCCATCCCTTCCCCTCACCCTCCCCTTCCCCTCAAATCCACAGCTCTTAAAACATCTTATAGCCCTCTCGTTCGTCGGAAGGGTCCTCAGCTTTATTTTCCTAAGACCTTTCTCATCAGCAAGGTATTTAACAAGGGATTTCACAGCATCCCTCCCGTATCCCTTCCCCCAGTATGATTTATCCCCTATTATTATCCCTATCTCAGCCTCCTTATTCCTCTCATCGAGGTTATAGTACATGCAGGAGCCTATATGCTTCCCATCCTTCGTATATATGGAGAAATTCCTATCACCCGATGTCGATATCTCCCAGAGAAATGTGGGGAGGAAGAGGGAGAAGGGTATGGATAGGGGGGAGGCTCCATCAAGCTCGCTTATCTCGGGGTCCCTTCTCCATTCATACTCATTCCGAGCATCATCCACGCTCTTCCTCTTAAGTATTACCTTCTCTCCCTCTATCATCCCAGAAGATTATAATGCTTTTTTATTTTCAAAATAAGGGGGGACTCGCCTAAAATTTCGGAGGCTGTCCCGAAAAATTCCTCCCTCCTTTTCGATTCATCGTATAAAGGCTTAAGTCTCTCCATATATAAAGGCTCCCTTAAAGGGTGATGGTCGTATATTATCGGGGATTTTAAAGACAGGATTTTTCTACCGTTCTCTATGGCTCTTGTGAGGTTTGTCATATTAAGCATATAGCCGAGAAGATATGTGGGGGGACCATCGAGGATGAGGAGGTCGGGATTCTCACTAATTATCCAGAGGGCGTAGTCCTCTATTATGGGTCCCTGTATATCCGATGTGTAGAGAATTTTCTTCCCCCCGTGCTCGACTACAAGGGCTAAAACCCATCCGACCCTGTCATATTCCGAGCCGTGGAATAATGGTTCGGTGAATCTTATATCCGTCGAGCCCTTCCTTATCCTTCTCCCATCCGCAAAAAATATCCCATCCCCCTCATATACCCAGGGTCCCCTCCTCCAGAGGGAGAATAGATCCTTAAGCCACCTCCTCCCCTTCTCCATGAGCTCTTCCTTCCTCTCCCTGTAGGACCCGTAATCCCTCGATAGGGCGAGCTCGAGTTTAGAAACAGGGTCCTCAAAAGATATGGGAGAAGGTTTGTCCATCCCCACTCTCCTCCCCAAAAAGGTCGAGAGCTCGCTCAAAAAAAGCCTCGCCCTATTCCACTGGGACCTGTTTATCCACATATTGGGATTCTTTATCCATAATTCCTTTCCATCATAAAGCTCGGGAGCCTCATGGGGAAGGGTGTGATGGTCATAGTGATAATGGGATATGAAAACAAGCTCAGCTCTCTTCGAAGCCTCCTTTATCTTGAGAAGAGCTTCCTCCCTGAGCCTCGCCTTCTCCTCATGGGGCAGGGGATAGGAGGGCTGCATCTCAGCAGCACCCGGATCAACGAGGATGGATACGGAGGGTGTTCTTATAAGAAGGGAGCTCGACTTAGCCCCCATCGAATCAAACCATAAGAGCTCTACTTCTATTTCACCTACACGCATTGACGAGAGGGTATCCCGGGCTTCCTCGGGATACCGGCTATCAGGCTATCCTTCCATTTCTTCGGAGGAATTATCTCGAGAAGTTTCTCAAGCCTTCCCTGCTTCCTCAGCCTCTCAACTATCTCATACCAGGCACAGGGAACATCAGGCGATACCTCGCATTTGCCCCCGCTCGAACCACCGCAGGGACCGTTTAGAAGGTGCTTGGAGCACCTCGCTATGGGGCATATCCCTCCCGTATATTCAAGAACACAATCCCCACACTCAAAACATCTCTCCCCTTCCTTCCACTCGGCATGAGCACCGCCCGAGGATATAGTATCACAGCCGGGGTGAACAACCTTCTCCTCAAGAACCTGGGCAACGGTCTGAACTCCCACCCCGCATGTCATAACAAGAACGGAGGAAGCCTCATCGACCTCATTCTCGTGAATTTTAAGGGTGAACCTCGTGAGAGAGGGGTTGCATACCATATCGCATAAAGCAGTTCCCGTTACAACCTTCCCCGCACCCTCAAGCCTCGCCTTTATGTCATAAACCTCCTTCTCACCCCCGCTCTCACACCCCTCAGCACAACCCCTGCATCCCAGAATAAACACCTTCTCCTCGCCCTCAAGATAACCGAGTATCTCTTCAAACGGTTTCTGCCTTGACCTCAGCATCTTCTCCCCCTATCTCTTTGAGAATAAAATCTATAACCTCCCCCACCTTCCCCCTAAGCTCCTCCGAAATCCCCCCGCAGGAGAAATCATTAGGCTCAATACCAATTATAACAGCATCAAGAACATGACCCGTAAGAAGAAGATAAAAAAGACCATGAATAAACCCTATATCATGGCTCGAGAAGATAAACCTGCCATCCGTATCCTCGGGTCTTAATATATAAATGTCTCCCGGCTCGCCACCCCCAAAAACAGCATCTATAACATAAAGTCTCTCACACGGAGGAACGAAAAATATGCTCTGCGGGGAAGTGCCAGCCTCGAGAAGGAAAACAGAATCCGGCACCTTCCCCCTAAGACCCCTTATGACCTCAAGACCAAAACCATCATCCCCCGCTATCTCATTGCCAACGCCAACTATACATGCTTTATACCTTGAGCTTCCCAACTTTCCCCCCACAAGCAACATGCACAGCACAGGCAAGACAGGGGTCAAAAGACCTAACTATCCTCACAACCTCAAAGGGATTCCCCTCATCCCTTACAGGACTCCCTATAAGAGCCTCCTCTATAGCACCACACCTCCCATCCCCATCACGAGGAGAGGCATTCCATGTCGTAGGCACAACACATTGATACTTCTCAATCTTTTTATCTTTTATTTTTATGTAATGAAGAAGGGCTCCTCTTGCTGCGTCGTGTATTCCCACCCCTTCTCCCTCGTCGGGGACCTCATGTTCATACCAGCATTTCTCCCCCGGTTTTAATTCCATGACCCACCCTTCCATGGCGTCCACAACGACCTTCGTCTCTATAGCTCTCATAAGGTGCCTTCCCATTACGGAGAAGACCTTATCCTGGGTTACACCGAGTTCTTTTAAGGCTTTATCGACGATTTCCCTGACAGCTTCAACGCCCGCTGCGTAGCTAACCATTACCCTTGCGAGGGGTCCGACCTGATATACCTCCCCTTTATATCTCGGAGCCTTTACCCATGAATAGGCGCCGTCCTTCTTGGGTTCGGGGATTGTTTCCCCCTCGGAGAAATGTCTCGCCTCCCCCTTATACCATGAATATCTCACATGCTCCACTATTCCATCGAGGGATAAGGGCTCATATTTCCCGTCGAAGCTTCCGGGGGTAAAGAGCCTCTTTCTCCTCGTGAGGTCTGTTTCGGATACCTCGAGGTCAAAGCCTCCGTAGCTTAGAAGCCTCCTCGGTCCCGCTCCTATATCGAGATAGTCCTTATATACCTTGGCGAGTTCTATAACATCGGGGAGATATACCGTGTTTACGAAATCCCGAAGCTCCCTGAGCCTCCCCAGGAACGCCGTCATTTTATCCACGGTCACGGTCGTCGTCACACCTCCGGGGATTATCCCGACATCGTGGGGAAGCTTTCCACCGAAGATGGCTGAGAGCTCCTGCCCCTTCCTCCTCATCTCAAAAGCCTTAATATAATGGGATATAAGCTCGAGATTTATATCCTTGGGGAGCCTGTAATCCCCCTCGTATCTCGGGAGGAAGGGATAGAGATTTTTCCTCCTCGTGAAATCCTTGAGGGAATTGAGGACGGGGTCATTTCCCTTATATTCCACGATGCCCGTTATATCAACATAATCGAGGGCTGCCAGGTGATAGAAATGGAGGATATGGTCGCTTGCGAGGGCGGCTCCGAAGATAAGGTTTCTAAGGATCTTCCCGTTCTCCGGTATCTTATCCGCTATTCCGAAGGCGCTATCGAGGCAGAGAGCTGATGCTATGGAGTGGGATGTGGGGCAAACGCCGCATATCCTTGTTGTTATCCTCTGAGCATCCCTCGGGTCCCTTCCCTTAAGTATTATCTCTATCCCCCTGAAAAGAAGACCCGAGCTTTTAGCATCCCTCACCCTCCCACCCTCAACATCGACCTCTATCTTGAGATGTCCCTCTATCCTCGTTATCGGATCTATGACTATCCTCCCCATCTTATTCCTCCTTGAGTTTTTCATAGAAAGGAGAGAGCCCATCGGGGAAGAAGGGCTCCGTGCAACCTATACAGGGCGAGCCGTTGGCTATACACCAGTTCACCCCGCCGTTCCACTCCCTTAATGGGCAATCGGCATGGGTGTAGGGTCCCTTACATCCGAGCTCATAAAGACATCCATCCTCCCCGAAGCTCCTCGCAAATTTCATCTCATCATAATAAGCCCTCTTCGGACAGTTCTCATGTATGGTCCTCTCGAAGAAGAGCTTTGGTCTTAACACCTCATCAAGCTCCGGGATCCCGAATAATACAATATGAGCAACGGTCCCCAGAAACCATTCAGGATGGGGGGGACAGCCCGGTATGTTTATAACAGGCTTATCTTTTATAATTTGGGATACACCCACGGATTTTGTGGGTGAAGGGGAACCTGAAGGAATTCCCCCGTAGGAGGAGCATGTCCCGAAAGCTATTATGCAAACAGCATCCCTTGAAAGCTCTGAAAGCCTCTCCCTGAAACTCTTCCCGCCCACCTCACAGTACTCATCCTCCGGGACGGAGCCCTCAACGACGAGGACAAAATCCTTCTTACCCTCAAGGGTTCCGAGGGAGAGGGAGCCTGAAGAAGCCATTATTGTTGGGTGGAAGATAAGGCTTATCTCCTTCCCCGGGACAACCTCACCCGTGATGACATCATTTATGGGAGGGGAGAGAAGGTTTAAAAGGGAAACGCTGCATCCCGTGCAACCCGCTCCTTGAAGCCATATAACACCTATCTCCATATTTCCCCCCAAGCTTTTTTCCTTTCAAATTTTAGAGAAGGAATTTTCCGGTTGTCAAATTGACAAAAAAGTTTTAATCTTTAAGGTAGAAGATAGTTCTAGGAGTTTTTGACCCGGTGCTGTTAATATTGGGGAGGAGGGATGGAGAGGGTAATTTTTATTGGGAGCGAGGAGGAATTTAAGAAGAGGGCTTGCTCCGTCCTTGAGTATGATGGGTTTCATACAGAAGGGGTTTCTCCCCGGGATGCTTTTTCCAGACTTTCGGAGGGGGATTTTTCCGTAGCGGTTATAGATGTGAGGGGGGAGGAGGAGAGGGAGGTTTTGAGGAGGATAAAGAGGGAGATGCCCCACATTTTGACCCTTGTCCTCACGAGGAGCGGGAGGGTTGAGGATGTTATAGAGGGGATGGGCGGGTTTATAAGGAAGCCTTTCGGGGTGGAGGATCTTCCTTCCCTCGTGAGGGAGGTTATAAACAGGGGAAGGGTTTTAAGGGAGAGGGGTATTTTGAGGCTTGTAAAGGAACTCGGAGAGCTCGACTCATCACCCGATTCCCTTACCAGATTCGTCGATTTTCTGGGGAAGGAGCTCAGGGCTGATGAGGTTGTCCTCGCCGTATTTGATGATAAAACATCCTTCTTCACGAGCCCGAGGAGGGATGTAAGCGTCCTCGATGAGGCTATTCTCGAGTTCGCGAAGGAGAAGGAGAGGGGCATTTTCCTGTCAAGGGATGGGATTGAGGATGGGAAATTAAAGAGCGAGATAATAAAGGCTGGCATATCCTCCCTCATATCCCTTCCCTTGAAG
>CAZTWH010000042.1:0-6323 GCA_964617575.1 uncultured Dehalococcoidia bacterium | reverse complement strand
CATCTCCCTCACGATATCTATTCTCTTCTCACTATTTTTTCTCTCAACATCCCCCTGGTACTGGGTTTTCTTCAGATTCATAACGGGAGCCCTTCTTTTCACATCAGCCGTAAGATTTATTATCTCGAGGGAATTTGACGGATGGATATGGACGGTTGGCTCCACATTTTATATAGGCTGGACCCTTTCCCACATACCCGCCTTCTTCACCCTACCCGATGGAAGGGAATGGCTCCTCTTCTCCCTCCCCCTCGTTTTCTCCTTCGATATATTCTCATTCCTTGTGGGAAAAGCTTTGGGAAGAAGGAAAATTGCTCCCCAGGTAAGCCCCGGCAAAACATGGGAGGGTTTTTTGGGGGGATTTATCTTGACCCTCGCTTTCTCCATCCCCCTAAGGCTCCTCGTCAAAATACCCATCTGGGAAGCCCTTTTAATATCGGGGGTTATATCCATCCTGTCCCTCACAGGGGACCTCTTCGAATCTCTTTTAAAAAGGAGATTCGGCGTCAAGGATTCGGGAAAAATCATACCCGGTCATGGGGGCGTCCTCGATAGAATAGATAGTCTTGTCTTTTCCTTCCCTTTCCTCTATTATTATGTTGTGTGGCTTGGCTAAAGATAGTTGTTCTGGGATCCACGGGTTCCATAGGGACCCAGACGCTCGATGTTATAAGGGCTTTCCCCGATAGGTTCAGAGTTATAGGTCTTTCAGGGGGAAGAAATAAGGGGCTTCTTTTTGAGCAGATAAAGGAGTTCTCCCCCAAATACTGGTGCTCCATAGATGATGGAAATATATCCATCGAGGATATGGCTTCTCTTCCGGAGGCTGATATCGTTGTCGTAGCGACGGGCGGAAGCGCCGGGCTTATTCCCACCGTAAGGGCTATAGAGGCGGGAAAGAAGATAGCCCTCGCCAATAAAGAGGTCCTCGTTATGGCCGGCGAGGTGGTTATGGGGATGGCGAGGAGGAGGGGCGCGGAGATAATCCCGATAGATAGCGAGCTCAGCGCCATATGGCAATGCCTAAGAGGCGAGGTGAGACCCAAAAGGATTATATTAACAGCCTCAGGAGGACCCTTCAGGGAAACTCCATATGAGAAGCTTAAGGATATAAAACCTGAGGACGCCCTCAGGCACCCGACATGGAGGATGGGGAAGAAAATAACGATAGACTCGGCGACTCTCCTCAACAAGGGTCTTGAGGTAATGGAAACAAGATGGCTCTTCGACATCCCCTATGATAAAATAGATGTCCTGATTCACCCCGAGAGCATAATCCACTCCCTTGTCGAATTCGAGGACGGCTCGCTAAAGGCACAGCTGAGCTTCCCCGACATGAGAATACCCATCCAGTACGCCCTATCTTATCCTGAAAGGCTCGAGAACAGAAAACTCTCCATCCTCGACATCTCAAAACCTATATCTTTGAACCTCCTACCCCTCCCTGAGGGAAAATACCCCTGCTTCGAGCTATCCATGAAATCAGCCCTTATGGGAAAAACCTATCCATCCGTCCTCGTAGGTGCGGATGAGAAAGCCGTTGAGCTATTCCTCGAGGGCAAGATATCCTTCCTCGATATACCTGAGCTTATAAAAGAAGCCCTGAAAAATCACAAACCGGAGGAGCTATCCATAGAGAAAGCCCTCGAGGTCGAAGCATGGGCTAAAAACTTCGTTTCGGAGCTTGTGGGATGACCTTTTTATACATAATCGCTATACTGTTCAGCATAATCCTTGTCCATGAACTCGGACATTTCGTGTTCGCAAAACTTTTCGGCGTCAGGGTGATAGAATTCGGCATAGGCTTTCCCCCCAGGCTTTTTAAATTCAAAATAGGGGAGACAATTTATTCCTTAAACCTCATCCTCATCGGAGCTTTCGTTAAACTTCCGGGCAGGGAGGATATCTCTCCATCCGGATTTTTCACAAAAAGCGCTTGGAGGAGGGCTTTTATAGGCTTCTCGGGTCCCCTCTTCAACTTCATATTCGCTTTTCTCCTCTTCTTTGTAAGCTTTCTCTTCCCCATGGAGGTCGTGGTCGGCGGTGAGGGTGTCAAGGTTGTGAAGGTCGTCCCTGATTCCCCCGCATATATCTCGGGTATGAAGGAGGGTGATGTTATATTGAGGGTGGCCGGCGAGGATATAAAGGATATAAAGGAGCTAAAGGAGGTTGTGGGAAGAAACTTGGGGAAGGAAGTCTTCGTCGTTGTTAGAAGGGATGGGGAGGAGGTGGGTCTCTGGCTCACACCGAGGGAGAATCCCCCGAAGGGACAGGGTCCCATGGGCATCGTCATAACTTGGGAGAAAGTTTACAAGAAAGTTGTAAAATACGGGGTATGGGAGGCTTTTATAAAAGGCGGGGAGCTTATAGGGAGAACGCCCTGGATGCTCAAGGATTTTATATTTTACGCCTTCAGGGAGCCGGAGAAGGCTTTCGTCGGACCTGTTGGTGTGGCTCATATAGCCTATGAGGCTTCAAAACAGGGTCTCGGGACCTTTCTTTTTCTCATGGGTTCTTTAAGCTTCGGTCTCGGATTTTTCAACCTTTTCCCCATACCTCCTCTCGATGGCGGAGGTATAGCCGTCTCCATATTTGAGGGGATAAGAAGAAGGAGGATATCAAAGGATATGGAGATGATGATATATACCTTCGGAACAATTCTGCTTCTGGCTTTTATCATCCTCATAACTTATAATGATATTCTGAGGCTTATAAGAGGGGAGGGGTTTCTGCCTTGAGGAGGTTTTCCAAGGTTCTGTGGATAGGGGATGTCCCCGTGGGAGGGGGAAATCCCATAATCGTCCAGTCTATGACAAGGTCTTCCCCCGCTGATCATGAAAGATGCATCCGGGAGATAAAGGAGCTCGCCGATGAAGGCGCGAGGATAATAAGGGTGGCTGTCCCCGATAGGGAAGCATGCGAAAACCTCCCGAAAATAATAAAAGCCTCGCCCGTCCCGATAATAGCGGATATACATTTTGACCACCGCCTCGCCATAGGCGCCCTAAGAGCGGGTGTCCACGGACTGAGGATAAACCCGGGGAATATAAGGGAGAGGGATAAGGTTCGCGAAATAGTTAAGGAGGCTAAGGAGAGGGGTGTCCCCATAAGGATAGGGGTGAATGCCGGAAGCCTCCCTCAGGATATAGATGAGTCCCTTCCGCTACATGAGAGGATGGTGGAAGCCGCGATGAGGGAGATAAAATTCCTCGAAGAACTATCATTCGACCTTGTAAAAATATCCTTAAAAGCCTTCGATATCCGCGCCACGGTTGAGGCTACGAGGAGGATAGCGGAGCTAACACCCTACCCCATTCATATCGGAATAACGGAGGCGGGGACGCCCTACAGCGGAATTATAAGGAGCGCCATAGGTATAGGCATTCTTCTTTATGAAGGTATAGGGGACACCATAAGAGTTTCCCTCACTACGAAGGATGGGAGGGAGGAGGTAAGGGCTGGCTATGAGATTCTAAAAAGCCTTTCCCTCCTCGAGGAGGGACCCGTTCTTGTTAGCTGTCCATCATGCGGGAGGGCTGAGGTCGATATAGTAGGTCTCGCGGAGGAGGTCGATAAATATCTTAGGGGGATAAAGAAGAAGATAAAGGTCGCCGTAATGGGATGCGTGGTCAACGGTCCCGGCGAGGCTCGGGACGCCGATGTGGGTATAGCATGCGGCAGGGGGAAGGGTGTTATATTTAAAAAGGGGGAGATATTGAAAACCGTCCCTGAAGGGGAATTTTTCAAAGTCCTTAAGGAGGAGATAGATAAGCTTTGAGGGAAGTAGCCCTTTCTACAATGTGGTGGAAGGGGAAGAAGGGGGGGCTTAAGGAGTTTTTTGAGAAGGCTTCCGGTTTCGGATTCAGCTTTATAGAACTTGACTCCTTTGTCCCTGAAGAATTTATAAAGGATGTATCATTCTTGGGAATAAAGGTGAGGAGCGTGCATGCCCCCCTCCCGAGAAGGGAGATAGACGGCAGAAGGCATACGGAGTTCTCAATATCATCCTTCAACGAGAGGGAGAGGAGGATAGCTGTAGAGCTCATAAAGGAAAGCGTAGATATAGCATCCGATATAAGGGCGAGTTTCGTCATAGTCCATGCGGGCGAAGCTCTTCTCAATATAACCCTCGAGGAGAACCTCAGGCAGATGTATAGGAGGTGGATGAAAGGGAAGAAGGAATATAAGGAGCTCATGAAAAGGCTCGTGGAGGAGAGGAAGAGGGCATCCCAGCCCTCCCTTTCGAGGACGGAGGAATCCCTCAGGGAGATAGTGAGGTATGCCGGCGCTAAGGGCATAAAGATAGCCCTTGAGAATCGCTATTTCTACTACGAGATACCCACGCAGGATGAGATGGAATATCTTCTATCAAAATTCAGCCCCGAACTTCTGGGGTACTGGCACGATGTGGGTCATGCATCATGTCTTGAGAAGCTCGGCTTCTTCGGGGAGGGGACATGGATAAGAAAATTCAAAAAGAGACTGGTGGGCACGCACCTTCATGATGCAAGGGGGCTCGATGACCACTACCCACCCGGATACGGGGATATAAACTGGAAACTAATAAAAGATAACCTTCCCAAAAAAGCCGTCCTCGTCTGCGAAATAGGGGAGTGGAACGAGGAGGAATCCTTAAAGGATGTGGTATATTTCTTGAAGGAGAAGGGTATCCTCAAGACATGAGATTCTCAGAGGCTTTCATAAAAACACTGAGGGAGGACCCCGGGGAGGCTGAGATTTTAAGCCATAAGCTCCTCCTCAGGGCGGGGATGATATATAAAGTAGGCTCGGGTATATACGCCTTTTTGCCCCTTGGTCTTAAAGTATTGAGAAGAATAGAGAGGATAATAAGGGAGGAGATGGATAAAAAAGGTGCCCAGGAACTCCTCCTCCCATCCCTCCAGCCTCCCGAGTTGTGGGAGGTAACGGGAAGGGATAAAGCCTTCGGAAAAACCCTCTTTTCTTTAAAGGATAGAAGAGGGAAAACCCTCTACCTCGGACCCACCCACGAGGAGGTTATAACCGAGGTGGCGAAGTCCTATATAAGGAGCTATAAAGACCTCCCCCTTCTCCTTTACCAGATACAGACGAAGTTCAGAGACGAGCCGAGACCAAGGGGGGGTCTTATGAGGGTAAAGGAATTTCTGATGAAGGACCTTTACAGCTTCGACAGGGATGAGAAGGGTCTTGATATAAGCTATGAGAAGATGCTCTCCGCCTACGAGAACATTTTCAGAAGATGCGGACTCCCCTTCACATGCGTGGAGGCTGACAGTGGTGCCATAGGGGGAAAGGATTCCCACGAATTCATGGTCCCTTCAGAATCCGGTGAGGATGAATTCATAAGGTGCAGAAGATGCGGATACTCCGCGAATGTCGAGAGGGCGAAGTTTAAAAAGAGAAGCCTCCCGGATGAGGAACTCATGCCTCCTGAGGAGGTGTACACGCCCGGGGTCAGGACCATAGATGAACTGTCCAGATTTTTATCCATACCGAGGGAGAAAACAATCAAGGCTGTCTTTTACATAGCGGATGGGGAATTCGTTTTCGTGAGCATAAGGGGGGATCTTGATGTAAATGAGGTGAAGCTGAAAAACCTCCTCGGATGTTATGAATTGAGGCTTGCCCAGGATCATGAGCTTGAGAGGGAGGGGATAATAGCAGGCTCGGCATCACCTATAGGTCTTGAGGTAAAAAAGGTGGCTGATGACTCCATTCTCCTCGGAAAGAATTTCGTTGTAGGGGGCAATAAGCCCGATACCCATATAAAAAATGTGAATTATAAGAGGGATTTCGATGTCGATATTATAGGCGATATAGCCCTTGTCAGGGAAGGATACCCCTGTCCGAACTGTGAATACGAGCTTGAGCTCATAAAAGGGATAGAGGTCGGGCATCTTTTCAAACTCGGGACCCTCTTCAGCGAAAAGCTCGGTCTTTTCTACCTCGACAGGGATGGGAGGACAAAACCCGTTTATATGGGCTGTTATGGAATAGGTCTCGGCAGGCTCATGGCTTCAATAGTTGAGGTGAGCTACGACGAGGACGGAATAATATGGCCCCCCGAGGTAAGCCCCTTCGATGTCTACCTCTGCCCCATACAGGAAGGGAGGGTGAGGGAGGTATCCGACGCTTTATATGATGAGCTCACCCGAAACGGAGTAGATGTCCTCTACGATGACAGGGATGAGAGGGCTGGCGTCAAATTCAAGGACGCCGACCTCATAGGTATACCTATAAGGATAGTTGTGAGCGAAAGGACCATAAAGGAGGGGAAGGTAGAGATAAAGAAGAGGAATGAAAAGGAAGGGGAGCTTGTTCCC
>CAZTWH010000041.1:0-6474 GCA_964617575.1 uncultured Dehalococcoidia bacterium | reverse complement strand
TAAAGCTTTTCGAGCCTCTTTTTATCCTTCACCCTTCCCCTCAGCTTATGCATTTTTCTTTCGAGCTCATCAAGGAGGGATAGCTTTGCTGTCCCGAGCCTGTAAGCTTTTATAACCTTTGCCCAGGGGGAATTGTTGGTATATTCCCTTATGGCTTTGAGGACGGATACGAGGTCCTTTTTCTCGCTTTTATACTTCACGAATTTAAATTTATACCCCATATCTTTGAGTATTTCCTCCTGGAGTTTTGCGTAGTATCCCATCCGGCAGGCGTTGAAGCTTGTGACCATGAAGAGGGTATCGGCTCCGCTCTCGAGGCATTCTATGAAGGTTCCGAGCATTACTTTAAAGGGGAGGCATATAAATTCGGGCGAATATTTGACGCCGAGGTCTAGGGTTCTTTTTGTTATGGGGGGTGTTAAAAGTTTTATTCCGAGGATCTCCGCTGATTTTCTGAAGGCTTCTCCGAGGTTTGCTATATTCGGTATGCCGAGAACCCTTATTCCCCCCTCCTCTCCCCTCTTTATGAAGAAGGTCTTCCCCGGCTTTGACCTTCTCACCATATCCATGAACGCTTCTATTCTTGTGAGGACGCCTGTTTTTGTTGTGTGCTGGTCGAGGACGAGGCTCATAAAAGGCTTGCCCTTCCTCCTCGCATATCTTTTCAGCATATCCACCATCAAAGAATCGGGACCGCAGCCGAAAGCCTCGAGGGCTATTATGCCCTTTACATCCTCCCTATCCATGTAATATCCGCCCGCTCCTATTATCTCCTCCTCGAAGCTCCAGTAAGCCCTCCCGGCGATTTTTGATATAGCTTCCCTAAGCTTTCTCGCAGGGACATTTTCGGGGAAGAGGGGGAGGACCCCCATATCAATGAGGCTTTTTATAATTCCGTGGTTTATATATTCATCGTATAGGAGATAGGGGTGTCCTATAAGGGCTATCTTTATATCCCCATCCCTCTTTATCCTCTCTCCGAAGATGACCTCGGGGGGAGTTATACATTCCTTCACCATTCTCGCCCTGTACTTTATATAGCTCCTCATACCTTTTATAAAAGCCCTTTTTATTTTAATGGGGTTTCTTGTGAAGGGTCTTCCCATTTTGTATATAGCCTCATACATATATCTTCTGCCCATGCTTACATCTATCTCCGGGTCTATTATGGGTGGTGAGTTGGGGAAAACTGCTTTAACGAGGTCGGGGAGACCTATAAATTTGGGACAGCTGTATATTTTCTCCTCAAGGCTTTTTATGGAAGGGATGAGGAGCATATCGCACTCGAGGGATGGTATATGACCGCAGAAGATTTTTACGGGGAAGCATATCTCAGATGCCACCATCCCTATTCCCCTCTCCGCGCTCTCCTTGGATGTGGGCGGCGATATGACAACCTCCGCCCCGAGCTCCTCGAGGAAGGTTTTCGCGAACGGGAAGAATTCGTAGAAAAGGAGTCCCCTCGGAACCCCCACCCTCATCATGCCCTCCTGTCGCATGCCACAGCCTGCCCGAGAGATATTCCGCCATCATTCGGCGGAACCTTTCTGTGGGTTATGACCTCAAAACCGGATTCCTTGAGGATGTTTTTCGTGAGCCTCAAGAGAAGCCTGTTCTGAAAAACTCCCCCTGTTAGAACCACATCTTTTATACCTGTCATTCCCCTTATGAGCTCGCAAACCTTTTTAATCATTTCCGCGACAGTTATATGAAACCTTCCCGCTATTATCTGGGGAGGCTCATCATCTTCGATAATCGCCTCGAATAACTTCCCGAGCCTTATTATAAACGGGGGACCTTCGGTTATATCAAACGGGAAGGCTTTTCCGTTCCCCTCGGCTATCATCTCAAGCTCCACGGCAGCCTGCCCCTCGTAATCTATCTCTCCCCTTACGCCTATAAGGGCTGATACCCCGTCGAAAAGCCTCCCCATGCTCGATGTCATGGGCGTGTTTATAAGGGCTTTTATCTGCTTTTTTACAACTTCAGCCTCAACATCGTTTACGAACTTATATAACGGGAGTTTTTCAATTTCAACATCCCCGAGGAGGGTTAATATGTAGGATAGAGCCATCCTCCAAGGTTTTTTAATCGAAGCCTCCCCTCCCGGGAGGGGGACATATTCGAGGTGGGCTATTCTCTCATAGCTCTCCATATCCGAGACGAGGAATTCTCCCCCCCACATGGCTCCATCCTCTCCGTATCCAAGACCGTCCATTGATACGCCTATAACCTTTTTATCTATTCCCCTTTCAGCGAGGCATGAGACCACATGGGCGAAGTGGTGCTGAATCCTTACAAGCCTTTTACCGAGGGATTCCGCGTATATCGTTGACAGATAATCCGGGTGAAGGTCGCATGCCACGAGCTCCGGCTCTATTCTGAAGAGCTTTTTATAAAGCTCTATAGTATCTATGAAGTGGGAGAGGGTTTCCTCGTTCTCCATATCGCCTATATGCTGGCTTATGAAGGCGTGGTTTTTGTTTGTGAGGCAGAATGTGTTTTTAAGCTCTGCGCCGCATGCTAGGACTCTTTTGACCTCGAATGGGAGGTGGATGGGATAGGGGGCGTATCCCCTCGCCCTCCTTATCATACACGGCTCATCCTCAACCATAACGACGCTGTCATCATATCTTGACCTTATATCCCTGTTGTGGAGGAGGAAGAAATCCGCTATATTTTTGAGCCTTGCCTTAGCCTCATCGTTGTCCTTTGCTATCGGCTCCTCGGATAGATTTCCGCTCGTCATTATGAGGGGAAAACCCGCTTTTCTCATAAGTATGTGGTGGATGGGCGTGTAAGGTAGCATAACCCCCAGATACCTGAGATTCGGTGCCACGCCCTCATCTATATCCCCCTTCTCCCTCCACCTGAGGAGAACTATCGGGCTCTCGGGAGATTTTAAAAGCCTCTCCTCCTCCTCCGAGACATCGCAGTATCTCTTCACCTCATCCATATCCCTCATCATAAGGGCGAAAGGCTTTGAGGGTCTTCTCTTCCTCTCCCTCAATTTCCTTACAGCCTCTCTATTTCTCGCATCGCATGCGAGGAGGAAGCCGCCCAGACCTTTTATGGCGACTATATTCCCCTCCCTTATAAGCCTCACAGCCTCATCTATGGGGTCATCCGTATCGATAACTCCAGAGGGGCCCTCGAGCCAGAGCTTGGGACCGCATACGGGGCATGCGTTCGGCTGGGCGTGGAATCTCCTGTTCGTGGGGTCGTTATATTCCCTCTCGCATTCGGGACACATCCTGAAAACCTTCATCGTCGTCTTCTCCCTGTCGTACGGTATGTCCTCTATTATGGTGAACCTCGGTCCGCAGTTTGTGCAGTTCGTGAAGGGATACATATACCTTCTGTCCCCGGGGTCGAATATCTCCCTCACACAATCCTCGCATGTAGCTATATCTGGTGAGAGGAGCTGATACCCCTCCTCCTCGAGGCTCTTTATTATTTCAAAGCTCTCATATCCCTTCGGAGGGAGCTCCTCATAGCTTATCTCATCTATTTTAGCCATCGGGGGAGCCTTCTCTTTTATGAGCCTTAAGAATTCAAATACCCTCTCCCCCTCAGCCTCTATCTCGACCTTGCCCGAGGTGTTCCTCACCCATCCTTTTAGGGAAAGAGATCTTGCGAGGTTGTATATGAAGGGTCTGAAGCCAACCCCCTGAACAACACCCCTTACCTCGACCCTAATCCTCGACATAGCTTCTGTCGTAAAGAACCCTGTTTATTATTATCCTCTTTATGCTCTCCTTCCCCTCCCTTATATCCTCCAAAAGACCCTCGTGGATTCTCTTGAAGATGAGGATGAAGAGGAGGGCTGTGAGGGAGAGAACGACTATCATCGGATAGCCGAGGAGGAAGGAAACTATGGGGAGGAGGGAGAAGAGGATGAGCATTCCGAGGGGCATTACCTTGCTCTCATCTTCAAACTTCATCCCCCTTTTAAATCCGTGAAGCTTAACCGATGTCAGGAATCTGAATAGGACCGCGAAGAGGAGGGGGGTAAAGCTTATCCCGAAGGCGGGGGGGACGAGGGCTCCCGCAGCCCCGAGGGCTGTTGAATTCCCCTTCTCCCCTATGAACTTGGTGAAAACGGGATACATCTGACCCAAAACAACACCTATAAGGGAGAGGGAGGCGGGATAGAAACCGAGACCTGATTTAAGGCAGATAAGCGGGGGGACGACGCCCTTTCCCACATCCCATATTATCGCCATAAGTCCAAATAAAATGCCCCCCCTCTTCCAGAGGGCGTGATGAAGGTCCTCCCTTATACTTATCCCCTTCATCTTCGCGAGAAGGGGAAGAACGGGGAGAGCCCCGAATATGTATGAGAGTATAAAAGCTAAGAAAACCTCCATATCACTCCCAGTAGAAAGCAAACCCCAGAGCACCGGGTCCCGTATGGGTCCCGACAACGGGTGTGAAATAGCTTATTATAAGCTCCGATACCGGGAACTTCCTCCCGAGCTCCTCTCCGAGCCTCAAAGCCTCCTCTTCACAATCCCCGTGCATTATATTTAAAAAAAGCTTCTCCCCATCCCTCCTCTCCTCAATTATTTTCACAAGCCTTTCCATACCCCTCCTCCTTGTCCTCTCCCTCGATAGAAGCTTCACTTCCCCTTTCAGCTCGAGCACGGGCTTTATCTTGAGGATCGAGGTTATGAGGGATGCTGCTTTCGGGACTCTTCCGCCTTTCACGAGGTATTTCAGCGTTTCGAGCATGACGACGACATTCACCTTTTCCCTCATCTTATCCGCTATCTTCTTTAGCCTTTCCACTCCCGCCCCCTTTTTAGCCTCCTCTCTTATCCTGAGAGCCATCCACATCTGACCCCCAACCGCCGTTCCCGAATCTATAACCTCTATATTGCTTCCGAAAATTTCCTTAGCCTTGAGGGCTGAGCTGTAGGTTCCGCTGAGACTCGAGTGGACTGTGAGGCACAGAACTTTGTCATATTTTTTACTCATTTTCTCAAAGGCTTTTATGAAATCGCTCGGAGGGGGCGCTGCCGTCTTCGGAAGCTCCTTTGACCTCCTCAGAATATCATAGAACTCCTTCGGCTTTATATCCACGAGATCCTTATAAACCCTCCCCTCTATTATCAGGTCAACGGGGACTATCTCTATATCCTCCCTCCTCGCTATATCCTCCGGGACGCCCGCGAGGCTATCTGTAACCAAACCTACCATCCAATAAAATAATAAGACTAGTCGGGATAAAAGGAAAGGATTATTATCCTGGGTCCTGTGTGGACACTAACGACATTGGATACGGGGCTTAAGTAGAGCTCGGGTATCTCGAATCTTCTCTCTATCTCCTCCTTCATCCACAAAGCCTCTTCGAGATTCTCCCCGTATGCTATGTTCACCCTGAACCTCTCCCCCCTCTCCCCCATTATATCTATCATCCTCCTCGAAGCTTTCCTCAGATTCCTCTCCTTACCCAATACCTTGACCTCGCCGCCGGGCTTTAATTCAAATATGGGTTTTATCTGGAAGATAGACGCCGCGAGGGCTGATATTTTGGGGACCCTCCCTCCTTTCGCAAGATATTTAAGCGTCTCGAGGACGGCTAAGAGGTTTATCTTCCCCTTTATCTTCTCTATCCTCTCCTTTATCTCCTCTATCCCCTTCCCCTCGCGAGCCATCCTCGCGGCTTCGAGGACGAGGAAAGCCTGACCTCCGAGGGCTGTCCCCGAGTCTATAACCTCTATCTTTCCGGGAATAACCTTCTCGAGCATGTCCTTCGCGACATATGCGGATTTATACATCGTGCTGAATCTGGCGGGAATTGTTATGCATAAAACATCATTCCCGCCCTTTACAAGCTCCCTGAAAACCTCAAAACATGTCCCCGGTGAGCATGCGGATGTTGTCGGCGGCTCCTTGGAATCCTTTAAAAGCTTATATAGCTCCTCCCTCGTTATATCTATCCCATCCCTGTATATCTTCCCCTCGTGGATGAAGATGAGGGGAAGAACCTTTATATCATACTCCCTTATAACCTCCTCCGGGAGGGTTAGATTGCTGTCCGTCACCACCTTTACCTTCATCTCCTGAAAATCCTCCCGAGGATGGGAGAGGAGAGAATCGGCATCGCAAATAAAGATGCCAGGGGATTTCCTTTGAGGAGAGCAAAGCAGAGGAGAACACCTCCGAGGATTATAAGAAGAGCCCTCTTAATCCTCTCACCCGTTTTTGTGAAAATAGCGCTTATTATCCCGAGGATGAGGAAGGAAAGAGCACCTTCCCCCTCTTCCCCCTTCAAAATAAACTCATATATAAGGGCTCCGGATATGGGGAAGGGGAGGAGAGTAAAGCTTAAAAGAAGCCAGTCCTCCCTGAGAACCGGAAGGAGAGCGCTAAGGAAAACAAATATGCCGAAAACACCATAAGCGGACAGGAGAGCCCAACCTATGGGGGATAAAGGCGAGAAGAAATACCAGAAAAGAAAACCCAGAG
>CAZTWH010000040.1:0-6758 GCA_964617575.1 uncultured Dehalococcoidia bacterium | reverse complement strand
GGAAATTCCGAAGGATATCCTTCCCGTATTCCGTGAATATGGATTCGGGATGAAACTGAACCCCCTCAACGGGAAATTCCCTGTGCCTTATCCCCATGATGAGACCCCTCTCGGAGAGGGCGCTTATCTCAAAGCCGGGCGGTATACGGGTCACTATGAGGGAGTGGTATCTTATAGCCCTCATGGGGTTGGGGATGCCGCGGAATATGCCCTTCCCGTCATGGTGGATGAGGGAGATCTTGCCGTGCTTTATCTCCGGCGCCCTTTCAACCTTTCCCCCGAGGGAGTGGGCTATACACTGATGACCGAGGCAGACCCCGAGGATGGGGACCCTGCCCGCGAATCTCTTTATAACCTCGTTCGATATCCCAGCCTCCATCGGCGTCTTGGGACCCGGAGATATTATTATGTGGGAAGGGGAAAGCTTCTCTATCTCCTCAACAGTTATCCCGTCATTTCTGAAAACAACGGGCTCAAACCCGAGCTCCCCTATATATTGGAAAAGGTTATATACGAAAGAGTCATAGTTGTCTATGAGAAGGACCATGATGAGCCTCTACGGTCTCAACCTTAAGACCGAGCGCTTCGAAAAGGGCTTTCGCCTTATGGAGGGTCTCCTCGTATTCCGAAACGGGGTCGGAGTCATAAACTATCCCCCCGCCCGCCTGAAA
Source organism: uncultured Dehalococcoidia bacterium (assembly GCA_964617575.1). GTDB lineage: Bacteria > Chloroflexota > Dehalococcoidia > SZUA-161 > CAYRBX01 > CAZTWH01. The sequence goes on along the minus strand of CAZTWH010000040.1, from coordinate 6,087 downwards.
ATAAGCCACGCCGTCTTTTACAACAAATGTCCTTATAACTATATTCAGGTCCATTTTGAAGTCTGCGGATATATATCCTATGCTTCCCGTATATATCCCCCTTCTCGTAGGCTCGAGCTCCTCTATTATCTCCATAGCCCTTATCTTCGGAGCGCCCGTTATGGAACCTCCGGGGAAGCAAGCCTCTATGAGGTCTATGGGTCCGAGACCTTCCCTCAAAACGCCTTCAACGGTTGATACGAGGTGAAATACGGTGGGGTATTTTTCGAGGATACACAGCTCCTTCACCCTAACGCTCCCGAACTCGCATACCTTCCCGAGGTCGTTCCTCTCAAGGTCCACTATCATCACATTCTCAGCCCTGTCCTTCTCGCTCTCGAGAAGTTCCATGGCAAGAGCTCTGTCCTCGGGCTCATCGAGACCCCTCCTCCTCGTCCCCTTTATCGGTCTCGTCTCAACTTTTCTCCCATCAAGCTTCAAAAACCTCTCAGGAGACGAGCCAACAACCTGAAAATCCCCGTAATCAAGATAGCATGAGAAGGGAGCGGGGTTTATCCTCCTCAGCCTCTTATATAAAACGAGGGGGGAGAAGGGAAGGGGGGCTTCAAACCTCTGGGATAAATTAACCTGAAATATATCCCCCTCGACTATATACCTCTTCGCCCTCTCAACAGCCTCGATATATCCATCTTTTGTAAAATTTGAAACCACACGGGTGTTGTAATAGCCCTCATCCCCTATATGTTCTTCCTCCGAAAGAATCTTCACAAGCCTGTCCTCATCCCCGACAGGATAAATCTTCCCCCGTATTTCATCAACGATCAGAGCATTCTCGTAAAAACAGAGGATTATATCCGGGAGCAAGAGGTCATCCCTTGCTGTGGATGGAAGCTTTTCGATAACCCTCCCGAGGTCGTAGGAGAAAAATCCAACCCATCCGCCCGAGAAGGGGAGGAGACTCCCCTCCCCCCTCCTTATAAGCTCTTTCAGGATTTTGAAGGGATTTCCCCGGAGCCTTTTCCCGTTTATCCTTACCTCCTCCCCCTTCGATTCAAATACAATCGATGGTTCAGCCCCCATTATCGAGAACCTCCCGAGCCTCCCATCCCTCATCGAGCTCTCGAGGAGAAACGGATATTCCCTCCGGGCAAAGCTCAAAAACATCGAAAATGTATCCCTTCTCTTATCCAGAACCACCATTTCAATTTTAATTTAAAACTGGACAATTTTTACTTATGCCCTTAAGATAATTTGGTGAGAAATGAAGAGGGAGCTTTTGGACATTTTAGCCTGTCCATCGTGCAAGGTCGGGCTCGAGCTCGAGGTCCTTAAAGAGGAGGGGGATGAGATTATAGAGGGAACTTTGTCATGCCCCTCATGCGGCGAGAGGTATCCCATAGAGGACGGGATACCCAATTTTTTGCCCCCTGAACTAAGGGATTAAGCCGAGCTTCTTTTTAACGATTTCTACAACCTTCGGTACCGATGCCTCTACTTCAGGGCTCAGTTTTTCGGAAAAGCCCTTTTCCTTTATCTCCACACCTATTATCTTCACCTCGGGCATCTTAAGACCCATCTCCCTCCCCATCTTTATGACATCTCCTATATGGACGAGGTGAAGGTAGAAGAAACCTTTCTCCTCCGGCTTTATCTCATATATCTCCCCGGGCTTTCCGCCCATCTCGACGCCGTCTATAAGTATCGCCATATCGTAGCCTGAGAGGATCTCAAGGAGGTTAAAACCCGTTGCGTTCGTCTCCTCCACATCTACGGGTATATCCTTAAGCTCCTCTTTTAAGATAAGAGCCGCCCTGTTTCCCACCCCATCATCCCCCCTTATGGGGTTCCCGAGCCCGAGGATGAGAACCCTATTCTCCCTTGAAGTTGGGTTTCCTCTTCTCAAGGAAAGCCCTTACAGCCTCCTTATGGTCCTCCGTGTTCCTCAGTATCTCGAGGACCGCGCCCTCATATTCGAGCTGGGACTCGAGGGATGAGAAAAGCCCTCTGTAAAGCGCTCTCTTAGAGAACTGGATGGATAGGGGCGCGTTGTCTCTTATCTCCTCAGCCATATTCATAGCCTCTTCCATGAGCTTCTCAGGGGGAACGACTTTATTTACAAGACCCATCTCAAAAGCCTCTCTGGCGTCTATCATCTTCCCTGTGAATACAAGTTCGCATGCCTTTCCCATGCCTATAAGCCTCGGGAGAAGAAATGTTGAGCCGAACTCGGGCATGAGACCCATCCTGACGAAAGGAAGGCTTATCCTCGCATCCTCGGATGCTATCCTTATATCGCAGGCGAGGGTGAAGGTAAAGCCAAATCCAACAGCGGGACCATTTATCGCAGCTATTATCGGCTTCCTCATCCCCACCATGAGGGGCAGGAGCCTCTCGGGAAAGGTCCTTAAAAGCTCCTCCTTTTTTACACCCCTCTCTATCCTGTCAAGAAATCTCTCCCTTATATCAGCGCCCGAGCAGAAAGCCCTCCCGGCACCCGTGACGATGACACACCTGCATCCCTTCTCCCCATCAAAATATCTGAAGACATCACATAATTCAGACGCCATCTTCTCATTGAGGGCGTTCAGCCTATCAGGACGATTTAAAGTAAGAACATATACCCCCTCCCTCTCCTCAAGGATTAGTGTCTCGTACTTCATTTCACCCCCGCCGGTCCCAGCTCCTTAAGCTTCCGGGTCATATCCTCTACTATTTTTGCGAAAACATCCCCCTCGGATGCGGATACCCATTCGAGCCTGAACCTGTCCTCCTCTATGCCGAGCTGGGGAAGCATCATCTTTAAAAGACCCATTCTCCTCATCGTCTTGTAGTTCCCGGATATATAGTGGCAATCACCCGGATGACATCCGCATACGAGAACACCATCGGCGCCCTCCTTGAAAGCCTTGAGAACAAATGAGGGGTCAACCCTCCCCGAGCACATAACCCTTATAACCCTCACATTCGGCGGATACTTTGTCCTCGATGTCCCGGCAAGGTCGGCGCCCGCATAGGAGCACCAGTTGCATAAAAAGGCTACTATCCTCGGCTCGTAGCTCATCCTAACCCCCTTTCTATGAATTCTTTAATAGCACCGTTCACCTCGGAAGGCTTCTCAAGAAAAACAAGATGGGTCCCCCCATCTATTATAACCTTCCTCGAACCATCTATCTCCCTCTCAAGGTAGTCCGCATATTTGGGAGGTGTCATTATATCCTCGGACCCGCATATTATAAGAGTGGGAACTTTTATTTCCTTAACCCTGTTCATATAATCAAACTTATCGCAGCATAGAAGGTCGCTGAGCATGACAGCGGGTCCTATTTCAATCCTTTTCTCCTTGATCTTCTCCTTATCCTCGGGTTTTAATTTCTTCGTGCTCTCCTCCGTCCAGGATAGCCATCTCTCCATATTCCCCTTCGAAGCCTCCTCGCATGCCTTGAGATAATCCGGGTGGACCCTCAGCCTCGCTCCCGTCCCTATCAGTATAAGCCCTTTAAGGGGATACTCGAGGGCGTAGGATATGGCTATAGCCCCGCCGAGGGAATGTCCCGCGACGACAACATCCTCATATCCCCTGTCCTCTATATATCCGTGAAGCCAGTCCCTGTACTCCTCAACACTATCTCTCGGCTTCCCCTCGGGATGTCCCGGAAGGTCCGGGGCTTCTGAGAAGGGGAAATGGGAGAGCTGGTATTTGAAAATGCCCCCGTATCCCCCTGAGCCGTGGACGAATATCAGCCTCATACCTTGAACCCCGAAGGCGGAAGTTCCGCCGTTAGATCCCTTGTGAGGGTTGTAGGGAGGGCTTTTATAAGCTCCTCCACCGTGAAGCTCCCATCCTTCCAAAGAATCTGTTCAACGGGGACGGGCTCCGCAAAGAGACCTATATGCCCCCTCCATACCTCAAAAACCCTCCCGTTTACATTCGATGCGAAATCGCTCGCGAGGAATACGACGAAGACAGCTATCTCCTCAGGTTTGAAAAGCTCCAGAAGCTCCTTCTCATGCCTCTCCGCCTCCTCGGGTCCCCACATCTTAGCCCACGCAGCTTTAAGCTCAGGATTTACGGTCATCCTCGTCCCCGCCCTCGGTCTTATGGCGTTAACAGTTATCCCGTATCTCCCGAGGTCCCTCGCCACGGTTCTTGTGAAGCCGACTATCCCCTCCTTTGCGGCTGAATAGTTAGCCTGCCCCATATTCCCCAGCCCCGCATGGGAGGATGTGTTTATTATCCTCCCGTACCTCTGCTCCCTCATATACTTTGCGGCGGCTCTCGTGCAGTAAAATGTCCCGTAAAGATGGGTCTTTATAACAAGGTCCCATTCCTCATCCGTCATGTTGAAAACCATTCGGTCCCTGAGTATCCCCGCGTTGTTGACGAGTATATCTATTCTTCCGAAGCTGTCAACAGCCGTCTTTATTATATTCTCCGCGCCTTTCGGGTCTGTGACGGAATCGTAGTTCGGGACAGCCTCCCCTCCCATCCCCTTTATCTCCTCAACAACCGTGTCCGCAACCTGGGTAGTAGCACCCGTCCCATCCCTCTCAACACCGAGGTCATTTACGACAACCTTCGCCCCCTCCTTCGCGAGGGCTATAGCCTCAGCCCTCCCTATCCCCCTCCCCGCTCCCGTAACAACCGCAACCCTTCCATCAAGTATACCCATAGCCCCACCTCCTATAAGGTCTCTATAAAAGCCTGAACACGCGTCCTGAGCCTCTCCATCTCCCCTATGGAATAATCAACCTCAAGGGGAAGAACGGAGAAGCCCTCCCTTTTCATATAATCCCTGATATCAGGGACATCAAGTTCGTGGGTGTCGCAGAACCTCGTTATGTATAAAATAACTCCGTCAACCCTGAATTCCTTCCCCATATCAGAGAGATAACGAAACCTCACATCAGCCTTCCCCTCCCTGTAGGTCCTCGGGCAGGGTATGTTTGAAAGATAGGATCTCGCCATGCCGAGAAAACCATCCTCAGCATCCCACCAGAAGCTCCTCGTCCCCGTGCAGAGGTCGTCCATAACAACCATCCCCCCGCTCTCCTCAACAAGCTTTATAAAGAAAATGTCGTCCATCTGGGCGCCATATATCATGATCCTGGGACCCCTATTCTCATAAGCCTCCCTATCCTTTATCTCGGATATGAGTTCCCGGAGGAGTTTCTCATATTCCTCAGGAGGGATGAGGGCGCCCGCTATGAGAACCTTCATAACCTCAACGCCGGTTATCGGCGGATTCTCCCTCTTCCTCAGACCGTAAAGCTCCCTTAAAAGCCCCCTTATCCTGTTGTGAAGCTTTACAGCCTCCGAAAGCTCCCCCCTCTTCCCCGTAAGCTCGGATAGTTTTTTAAAGAGGAGCTCTATCTGTTTTGAGAAGAATAAAGATGAACCGTTGTGGACCATATGGGGGACATCGAGAAAGTGAATAAAATCGGGTTTTTTAAAATCCCTCCATATATCATATATCCTCTGGATGTTATCGCATGTGTGGGGTATTATAACTCCCTTGAGAAAATCATATTCCCCCGATAGAAAGAGGCTGAAGAAGTTGCGAACATAGGGGCACATTATTGTCTCAAGATGGGCATCCGCTTTATAGGGAGGCTTTCTCATATCTCCGAGGATCCTTAAAGGATAGGCTCCGCATGCGGTTATAACCTCGACAGGGACATAGCAGCAGAGATAACCTATAAAATCCCCCTTCCCCCTCGCCTCCTCAAGCCTCCTCTCATATATCTCCGAAAATCTTGAAAGGGCTTTCATATCACCCCCCTTATTATATATCATAAAGCTGGGGGTGGAAATGCTTCCGCTTGAGGGGATAAGGGTTATAGACTGGACGATATGGCAGCAGGGTCCCGTTTCAACGGCGCTCCTTGCCGACCTCGGTGCGGAGGTTATAAAGGTTGAGGAGAGGGGTGGGGGAGACCCGGGGAGGGGACTTAAAAGGGTGAGGGGTGTTTCAACAGACCTCGGATACGGGAGGAATTTCTACTTCGAAAACAATAACAGGGGTAAAAAGAGCATAGCCGTTGACCTCAAAAAGAATGAGGGGAAAGAGATAATATACAAGCTTGTTG
>CAZTWH010000039.1:0-6824 GCA_964617575.1 uncultured Dehalococcoidia bacterium | reverse complement strand
AAGCGATGATAGTAGACCCCGGGGATAGCGGGGAGGAGATAGTTGATGAAGCGAATTCGCTCAAACTCAAGCCCACGCTCATAGTCGCAACCCATACCCATATGGACCATATAGGGGATGTGGAGAGGGTGAGGAAACTTACGGGGGCAAAATTCGCCGTCCACGAAAGCGCAAAGGAAAAACCACCTGTAGAAGGATGGTTCTTCGGCTTCAAATTCCCGGAGCCCGATATAGCCCTAAGGGACGGAGATGTGATAAAAATAGGAGAGCTCTCTTTTCAGGTCCTCCACACTCCCGGTCATTCGAGATGCGGTATATCCCTCTACGGTCACGGGGTGGTTTTCACGGGAGACGCCCTTTTCAATATGAGCATAGGGAGAACGGACCTCCCCGGCGCGAGCTCGAGAGAGCTTATAAAAAGTATAAAGGAGAAACTTATGACCCTCCCCGAAGATACAATCGTTCTCCCCGGACACGGTCCCGAGACAAAAATAGGATACGAGAAAAAACATAACCCGTTCCTCTGAAGCGGGGGGTTCTACGCCTCCTCCCCAAACCTCGTCCTTATATCCTCCTCCCTCCTCCTCGCAGCCTCCCTTCCCTCCTCTATAGCCTGCCTTATCGCCTCCTTCCCCTCCTCTATAAGACGCATTATAAAATTAAATCCACCTCTCCTTCCGGGACGAAGAAGAACACCCATGATAAAACCTATCATGATGCCGATCATAAGACCCGTGAAGAAACCTTCCCTCTTCTCCATTCACCCCCCCTTCTTTCTAAATGTGTCTATGAGCTTCCTTATAAAAGATATGAAGGACAAAAATCTGGAAAAAGGTTCTATAACCTCACTCGAGGCAATCCTTAGCTCGCTTACAAGGTCATCTATGGCACCTAAAACCCTTAAAGCCCTCCTCACAATAAGAATCCCGAAGACTATGGAAAGCAAAAATACAAAAGCCCCGAGGAAGGAAAAAACTATAATAGCTATATCCCTTATCCCCTCCATCAAACCTCCTATACACCACAAGCAGTGGCTATGAATTTTACCTCCTTAACCCCCCTTATCCCCCTTATATTCTCTATAAGCTCCTTAGCCTTCCCCCCCTTCACAATAAGAACCTCAAGACAGTTTATATCATCAAGATGAAGATGTATAAGCGTGTGAATAATATCACCATACCTGTGCTGAACCTCCGATACCAGATTCTTCTCTATCTCCCTCCCATATATCACGCTTATAACAAAAACATTGTCCCCCTCTACGGGGGAGAGCTGGGCTACATAGTCCCTCATAGCCTCCCTCAAAGCCTCCGAACGGGATAGATAACCCCTCCCCTTTATAACCTCGTCAAACTTCTTTATAAGCCCCTCCCCAACAGAAAAGCTCACTATCGGCACTTCAAAACTATTTTAAAACCCCAAAAAAACATTGACAACCCCCCAAATTTTTTAATAAAATTATTGGTGAATGTTTATTAAAATTCTATTAATAATTCTCCTTAGCCTTTTAATAAGCTGTAGAGGTGGAGGGGGGGTATTTGTGGGGATACCTCCTTATTTGGGTTTTACGGAGAGTTTTTTTAAGGGGGGTGTTAAGGTTTTGGTTTCGTCTCCCCATTTACATGAGGTTGAGCCGGGGAAGATTATGGAGCTTAAGGGTGGTGTTTACATTGCTGTTGGGAGTGGTATTGAGTTTGAGGTTTTGAATCTTGGGAAGATAGGGGATGTTGCGGAGGTTATTGATAGCTCGAGGGGGGTTAAGGTTGAGGGTGGGGACCCTCACATATGGTTTTCGCTCAAGAACATACCCGTTATTGTTGAGAACATTTATGAGGGGCTTTCTTCTCTTTATCCCGGTCTTATTGAGCCTTCCGGGAAGGAGGAGTATTTGAGGAGGGTGAGGGAGCTTGACAGGTATTTTGAGGAGGCTTTTCGGGGTTTTGAGGGGAGGGAGGTTTTTGTTTACCACCCCGCCTTCGGTTATTTCCTGAGAGATTATGGTCTTTTGCAGGTGGCGATAGAGGAGAAGGGGAGGGAGCCGACGCCTTCGAGGCTCAAGGAGATTATAGAGAGGGCTAAAGCTTCTCACACCCGTGTTATTTTCGCCACGCCCTTTTCTAACCTGAAGCTTTGCGAGCTTGTAGCGAAGGAGATAGGGGGCAAGGTTGTGGTTATAGACCCCCTTTCTGAGGACATACTTTCAGAGATAGAGAAATTCGGGAGGGAGGTTCTGAAATGCCTGCGCTCATCGTGAGAGAGCTAAAAGTCGGTTATAACGGTCCCGTTATAGATGGCTTGAGTTTCGAGGTTTTTGATGGGGAGTTTATAGGTATTATTGGACCGAACGGGAGCGGGAAGACGACCCTTATCAAGGCTATACTCGGGATATTAAAGCCCTTCTCCGGGGAAGTTCTTATTTATGACTTCCCTCCCCGTGCTGGCAGGAAATATATAGCCTACATGCCCCAGGATATGAATTTTGAGCCCTGGTTTCCCGCGAGGGTTTTTGATGTGGTCCTCATGGGGAGGTATAAGGGTGGATTCGGCTATACGAGGGAGGATAAGGAGAGGGCTATGATGGCTCTCGAGCTTGTTGGCATGGCAGGTAAAAAGGATAGGAGGATAGGTGAGCTCTCCTGCGGGGAGATGAGGAGGGTTCTTTTTGCGAGGGCTCTTGTGAGGGACGGGAGGATGCTTCTCCTCGATGAGCCCTTCTCGTATATTGAGGAGGGGATGAGGGAAAGGATGAGGGAGATTCTGGAAAGCCTTCGCGGAAAGAAGACGATCCTGCTTGTTTCCCACGAGAGCTTCATAGACTTTGACAGGGTTATAGAGCTCGGGAGATGAATTTCTTTGAATACGAGTTTATAAGGAATGCGTTTATAGGAGGGTTTCTCCTCAGCATAATATCCTCCCTCATAGGGACATTCATCGTCTTAAGGAGGCTTGTCCTCGCAACGGGTGGCATATCCCATTCAGCTTTCGGAGGGATAGGTCTCGGATTTCTCCTCGGGGTGGATCCCGTCCTCGGCGCCCTTTTATTTTCCGTCCTCTCCTCGCTCCTCATAGGTTTTATAACAAAGAAGACAAGGCTCCCCGAGGATATATCCATAAGCATAATATGGGCTTTCGGCATGGCTTTGGGCGTCATCTTCACATCCTTTTCGGGAAAGTATGTCCCAGAGCTTTTGTCCTACCTCTTCGGGAACATCCTCCTTATATCAAACCGCGATATTCTTTTCATGCTCATCTTCTCAGCTTTCCTGATTCTATTCTTTTCTCTTTTCGGGAGGGAATTATTCATCCTCTCCTTCGATGAGGATTTCGGGAAAACTCTCGGTATTCGCGGGGATTTATTTTATTTTCTATTCCTTTCCCTTGTAGGCGTATCCGTAATACTTCTTATGAGGGCTGTCGGCATAATTCTTGTTATAGCCCTTCTTTCAATTCCCACTTCGATTTCGATCGGAATGGCGAGGAGTCTACGGGGTGTTATATTTCTATCCTTCGCCTTCAGCCTCTTTTTCATATTTTCGGGTCTTATCCTTTCCATAATTTTTGACCTTCCTTCCGGGGCTTTTATCATCATTCTCTCCTCTTTTACCTTTTTCCTTCTAAGACTTTTCTCAGGTAGGAGATAGCCTCATCAAGGGCTTTTTCATCCTCCACTTTTAAATCGGGGGTTATTCCCTCCGCTTCTATGCTATGACCTTTCGGTGTGAACCATCTCGCATATGACAGGTATACTGCTGAGCCGTCGCTTAAGGGGAAGAGGGAGTTTATTGTTCCCTTGCCGAAGGTTTTCTCCCCTATAATGATGGCTCTGTTGTAATCCTTGAGGGCTCCCGCCACTATTTCGCTCGCGCTCGCCGTCCCCCTATTCACGAGGACAACGAGGGGTATATCGGGGTTTATCTCACCCTTTCCCGTTCTCCACTCATGTCTTCTACCGTCCCCGTCTATGGCGTAAACCGCAAGCTCGCCTTCATCTATGAACTCCGATATGACCTTTATGGCGGGGTAGAGGAGACCTCCCTGATTGTTCCTGAGATCAAGAATCAGGGCTTTCGCCCCCTCCCCGGAGATATAGGAGAGAGATTTTTTGAACTCCTCATATGTTCTCTCCCTGAAAGCTTCGATTTTTATATAGCCTATATCACCTATCATCCTGCAGGATACGGCTTTGAGGATTATTACATCCCTCGTTATCTCCAGAGTGAATGTCTCATCCCCCCTCATTATTTTGAGCCTCACCTTCGTCCCCCTCTTCCCCCTTATTTTGAGCGCAGCCTCCGTAAGGGTCATTTTCAGGGTGGACTCGCCGTTTATCTCAAGAATTTTATCCCCCTCTTTTATCCCGGCCCTCCAGGCGGGGGAGCCCTCTATGGGAGAGACCACGGTCAATACCCCATCCTTTATGGTTATTATTATTCCGACACCCTCGAACTCCCCCTCTATAGCCTCCTCCATCCTCTTCCTCTCATCAGGAGTGAGGAAGGCGGAATGGGGGTCCCCAAGGGATGATACCATCCCCCTTATGGCTCCATATTCAAGCTCCCTATCATTTATCTCGCTTTTGCCTACAAACCATCTCTTTACAATAGACCTGGCTTCCTCAAGAAGGGGGAATTTCTCCCCACCCCCTTTAAATAAAAAACCCCCGAGGATGAAGCCGGAGATAAAGGATACGATGATGAGGGCTATTATTAAAGGTTTTGCAAATTTCCCCATCTCACCTTTTATGATAGGATTTTTATGGAATGAGGGAAATATGCACGAATAGAAAAGCCTTCAGGGATTACGATATAGAGGAAAGACTCGAGGCGGGTATAGTCCTCACAGGCACGGAGATAAAGTCAATAAGAGAGGGGAAGGTGGATCTAAAAGACTCCTTCGCAAGACCAAAGGACGGGGAACTCTGGCTCTATAATATGCATATATCACCATACAGCCACGGCAATATATATAACCACGACCCAAAAAGACCAAGAAAACTCCTCCTCCATAAGGACGAAATAATATCCCTCACAAGTAAGGTGAACAGAAAAGGCTATACCTTGATACCCCTCAGGCTCTATTTAAATAAAAAAGGAATAGCAAAAATAGAGCTTGCTTTATGTAAAGGAAGAAAACTTCATGACAAGAAGGAGCTTCTTATAAGGAAGGAGGTGGAGAGGGAGATAGGGAGGGCTCTGAGGAGGGGGTATCCGGGGAAGTTTTAGAGGAAGGGGAAGAAAGCCATTTTTATGAGGGAGAAGTTTCTTTTTACGGCTTCCCTTCCCATTATTATATTGCCCCTTTCTGTTGAATGACCCGGGAGGAGGCATTCCGCGTCTATTTGGGAGAGCTTCTCTATACTCTCCTTCATTTTTCTTCTATCCCCTCCCGGAAGGTCCACCCTTCCTATAGCTCCTGCGAAGACCGTATCGCCTGTTATGAGGGTTCGGAGCTCCTCTATATATATTGATATGGAACCCGGTGTATGTCCGGGGGTATGGATTATCCTGAGCCTGAGCTTATTCTCCTTACCGAGAATAAGCTCACCTTCCGTTAGATAGAAATGGGGTTCGGGGTCTATGGGGGGTTCGTCCTCGTGGATGGCTATGAGGGCTTCCTCTATCTTCCCCCTTTTCCCCTTTCTCCTTGTTATCTCGAGGAGGGGACCGTTCGCCTCCGTGTGGTCGGGGTGGTGGTGGGTATTTATTATGAGACCTATATCCTCCGGGTTTATGTTATCCCTTCTCATCATTGAGAGGAGATTTTCGAAGCACATCTCCCTTATCTCATTCCTCACATGACCCGGGTCTATAAGGACATGGGGTCTATCCCCCCGGAGGACATCCTTTATCAGGTAAGTATTTGAATTATTCCCCCTTCCCTGCCAGATATATACGAAAAGATTTCCGAAAAGCCTCACCTTTCCAATTATATCAAAATATTGACAGGATTTTTCCCCCGGGTTAATTTTTTGTGGGATGGAGGGGGGAAAGCTCTGGGAGGAGACCCTGAGGGAGCTCCGCTCAAGAATACCCGAGGAAAGTTTTGAGGCATGGCTTAAGGGGACGAAGGGGGTAGGTGTGGATGGGGATAGCCTTGTTGTCGGCGTTCCATCAAGCTTCGTCCTCGAATGGCTTGATAAGAGGATGAGACCCATAATAGAGGAAACCCTCTCTCGGGTGAGCGGGAGGTCCCTCAATTTAAGATTCGAGGTTCTCGGGGCGCCTTCAAAAAAGCCCTCCCCCTTCAATCCCAAATACACTTTCTCGTCCTTTATAGTGGGTGATTCCAACAGGCTCGCCCATGCGGCGGCTCTGGCTGTTGCGGAGAATCCGGGCGGGTCATACAATCCCCTTTTTATCTACGGAGGCGTTGGTCTCGGGAAGACCCATCTTCTTCACGCCATAGGGAATAAAACATATGAGAGGATGAAGGTTTTATATACCACGGCGGAGCAGTTCACAAACGAGTTCATCCTCGCCATAAAGGAGAGGAGGACGGAGGATTTCAGGGAGAAGTACAGGACGGTCGATATACTGCTCATAGATGATATTCACTTCATAGCGGGAAAGGAGCAGACACAGGAGGGCATATTTCACACATTCAACGACCTTCACAATGCGGGGAAGCAGATAGTCATATCGAGCGATAGACATCCGAGGTCTCTTCCCCTTCTTGAGGAAAGGCTGAGGTCGAGATTTGAATGGGGTCTCATAGTTGATATCCAGCCTCCTGACTATGAGACAAGGCTCGCCATTCTTCAAGCCAAAGCTGAAGAGGAGGGGGGTGCTCCCATCGATGTCCTCAAATTCATAGCGAGGAAATTC
>CAZTWH010000038.1:0-6900 GCA_964617575.1 uncultured Dehalococcoidia bacterium | reverse complement strand
GGGCTTATGAGGAGGCAAAAAAACTCGGCTACAGATTCTACAGCTTCGGAGACGCCATGCTGGTTTTATGACAAGAATCTTCTTTACCAAAACGCAGGGTCTACTTATCTCCATAACTTAAGATATAGAGGCAATTCCAAGTGTGTAGCCAATACAGTTTGGTGGAGTTTTTATTGCCAGAATTCCCTTCTTCGGGTCATAAGTAAATATAAAAAGAAAGGTCCCCCCAGAAAGGCAACCACTATACCCACAGGTATTTCCGTGGGGGCTATAATCACCCTTCCCAGAGTATCGGCTCCGAGGAGGAGGATACCTCCTACAATAGAGGAGGCGGGGAATAGGAAGCGGTGGTCTCCCCCTATAAGGAGCCGGGCTATATGAGGGGACATAAGGCAAATAAAACCTATTATCCCCGTGAAGCAGATAATACCCGCTGTGATAAAGGTGGCGAGGATAAGGACGATGTTCCTTGTCCTCCCCGTGTTCACTCCGAGGCTTTTCGCTACCTCATCCCCCGCAGCTATGGCATTGAGATCCCAAGCATATTTAAGAAGGATGGGGATGACAGCAAGGGTTAAAATGGTGATAATGAGAAGTCTATCCCAGCTCGCCACGGTAAGGCTTCCGAACATCCAGTGAACAAGGGCATGCAGTTCCTCCTTTCCGGCTAAATACTGAAGGAAAGAAGTCATTGCGCTTATTATATACATTATCGCTATGCCGGCGAGTATAAGGGTCTCCGCCGTTGTTCCCCGAAGCCTTGAAATCCCCATAACCAGAAAAGCCACACCGAGGGCGAAGACGAATGCATTGGCGACGATAAAGAACTTTCCCGCCCCGGCGATGCTTATCCCGAGAATAATGGCAACTGCCGCTCCCAGCGCGGCGGCTGAGGAGACCCCGATGGTAAAGGGGCTGACGAGGGGGTTTCTTGTTATTCCCTGCATCGCCGCTCCCGAAAGAGCAAGCCCCGCCCCCGCAACTATAGCCATAAGGATGCGGGGAAGACGAAGCTGCCAGACCACCATATCGGCGAGCCTTGAGACCTCAAAATGAATAAAGGGGAAAATTCTCGCTCCTATTGCCCTTGCCACCTCCCCTATACCAAGATGCGCCGCCCCCAGTGAACACGCGAGGACGGAAAGGAAAATAAGCACCCCTATTCCGAGAAGTATAAAGAGGATTTTCCTCGCGGTAAGCCTTTCATAAAACCCTTTTAGCTCCTCCGCCCTCATCACCACATATCCCCCGGCTTTTGAACTATCCCCCTTTATGGATAGGTGAAAATCCCCTTTCTCTCAAGCCCGTAGAGCTCCCGAAGCATCCTTTCATGGAAGGAGGCAGGGTTAATATCCTTAAAGAGATCAGGGTAAAACCATTTGGCAAGTTGAAGGATGGCTATATTCTTCCATGCCCCTCCCGTAAGCTCGGGGGAGATGAGATAAACCCTGCCTTCCTTTGAAGCCCGGGTACCCCTTATCCCCGCCCGATTTATAAGCTCGTTATATATCTCCTTTATCGGGCTAATATCTTCCTTTCCGTATCCCATGAGCTTTCCCGAGGGGGTTTTTACGATTACATCGGGGTTAGCTTCAAGGACATATTCGGGGCTTAACTTGGGATAGGCTGAGGGTTCTTTCGCCGCAATGTTTATTCCTCCGGCGATTTCGATCATCTCATGCCATCCCGAACCCGGTCCGCAGGATTTCCATTTTGACCAGCTCTCATAATAAACTTCGACCTTCTCCTTGAGTTTCTTCGTCCGCTCCCGAACGAGCTTCAGGGGCTCATGCCAGATCCGGCTATATTTTTCAGCTTCCTCCTCAAGTCCGAGCATAAGCCCCAGAACCTTTATCTCCCTCTCCATCTCCGTTGGGCGGTAGAAATCAAGCCTTATTACCTTTATCCCCGCCGGCTCCAGCTTCTCTTCAAGCTCCGATCCCGGCCATTTCGTATAAGCGATTACCGCCTGAGGTTCAACCTTTATAATGCTTTCATAATTGGGTTTAAAGCAGGTTCCTATATTTTCTCTATCCAGAAATGGCTTCCAGATGTCCTCTTTTTTAAAGATATATTTGGGAACTCCCACAACCTTATCTCCGGCTCCTAAACCCCGGATGACCCAGAGGGCATCGGTGTGGAGGACGACAATCCTTTCAAGGGGCTGAGGGATTTCCACTATTCTTCCCGCCGAATCAACGATCTTAAGAGAAATTCCCCTTTCGGATGGGACAGCCTCCTTAGGGGCGCAGGCGGAGAGGAGAAGAACGATCAGGATGAGGATAAGCCCCGCTTTAACAAATCCTTTCACCTTCATAGCTCACCTCCTTATGTTGAGGTTAACGGAATAAGATAGGGCTTTGAAAGCCCCGGATTATTTATGACTAAAGCCTTTATGCCATAAACTTCCTTTATATTTTCGGGGGTGAGAATCTCCTCGGGCTTCCCTATGGCGAAGACCTCCCCTTTCTTCATCAGTATCATTCTGTCGGAAAATCTCGATGCGAGGTTTAAATCGTGAATCGCTATTATCGCCGCTATTCCCCTTTCCCTTACAAGGGAGCGGATAAGCTCCATCACCTCGAGCTGGTGCCGAAGATCTAAATTGGAGGTGGGCTCATCGAGGAGCAGAACCTCCGGCTCCTGAGCTAAGGCACGGGCGATGAGGACCTTTTGCCTTTCCCCTCCCGAAAGTTCGTTGAACTGCCTTAAGGCAAGTCCCTCAAGCCCCATGGAGAGGATTATCTCCGTAACTATTTCCTTATCCCTCCCGCTTACCCTCCAGCTGATATGGGGTTTCCTCCCGAGGAGAACCGTATCAAAGACGGTCAAGGGGAAGGCATAGGAGGCACCCTGAGGAACATAGCCGATGAACCTCGCAAGCCTCCCCAAGTCCATCCTCTTTATATCATCCCCCTTAAGGAAGATTACCCCTCCCTTGGGTTTCAGGATTTTGTTTATACACTTAAGCAGGGTGGTCTTCCCGGAGCCGTTGGGTCCCACAAGGCTCACCACCTCGCCCTTTTCAACCTTAAAGCTCACATCCCTCAGGGCGGGATGGCTTCCGTAGCTGAAGCTGATGCCCTTTATCTCAAGCTTCATCTCAACCCCCTTTAAAAGCCGGGCACAAGTGCTATTCCGAATACAAGGATTATGGCGATTCCGTTCCTTATCGCCGAGGAGAGAAGCATGAGTTCCGCTCCCATCCTCGGTCCGAAGATACCCACATAGTAGGGGAGGAGATGCCTTACGGGTGAGGTCAGGGTGGTGAGGATATTCCCCACAAGCAGGGAGAGTATCACCCCCTTGGAGGTAAGCTCCCCCGCGGACATAAGGCTCGATGCCACCGTGTAAGCAGCGATATGGTGTCCGAACCGAGCTGCTATAATTCCCAGCCCTCCGGCAGGTATGGGGAACCAGGAGGCAGCTCCCTTGAGATAGGAGGCGAGGATGTCAAAGACCCCCGCTTTAATAAGAATGCAGGAGATAACCATAGACGGAACCGTCCAAAATATAATCCTCCTTATCGTATCCTTTGAGGCTCTAATACTTCTGGAAAGGGCTTCTTTAAGGGGAGGGCGGGCTTGGGCTTCCAGGGGTATCTCCCAATCCTCCCCCTTTTTCAGAATCATCCTCCCCACGAGCATAAGAAGTCCTGTCTTGAGGAAGCCGATGATGGTGAGGATGAGGAAGTAAATAAGCCCCGTAAGACCTAAAAGGGGAAGGAGGACGGGAAACATAAATCGCCACTCCATCACGATGGAGGGAAAGGAATTAATCATAGAAGCGATGAAAAGCTCCCTTTTGGAGATGAGTCCCCGGTTAAAATATCCGGCAAGCATAGCGTTCGCTGCGGAGGGGGATACAAAGGCGGTGAGGAAACTCGCCCCGCACTCCCGGCGGAGGTGGGCGAAGTTCGTTATGGGTCTGGCGAGGAAGGAAACCTTATCCATAAGCCTGAGGGCTATGATAAACTCGGCAAAAATAACCCCCAGTATTATAAAGGGGAGGGTTTTGAGAAGAAGCCTCCCCGCAAGCAAAATCCCCTCAAGGAAGATTTCGGACATATCCGTTCCCTCGAATTACCCTGGCTCCCGTCTCCTCAAGGACTGAGATATAGGAGATCCCAGGGTCTATTCCTGTCCCCTTGGTTTCAAAGATATAAAGCTTAATATCTCTCTTTCTTAAAGCCTCTCCGAGCTCCCTTAGCTCCTCCTTTATTCCCCTTCCGAAGAGGGAAACGTTTGCCCTTCCGTCGCTCACAAGGAAAGCCTTTACTTTAAGGCTCGCATCCTTCATCCTTTCTCTTTCGGAGAGAAGAAGGAGGGTATGAAGGGCGGAGCTTAAGGGGGTTCTTCCCCCCGTGGGGACATCCTCTATCCTATCGAAGACCTCCTCGTAATTCTTTGTGGGCGGGACGAGAAGCTGAGCCTCACCTCCCCTTGCAACAATAAGGGCTATTTTGGACTTCTTAACATAGCCGCCTTTTACAAGCTCCTGGGCGATTCCCTTAGCCACGCTTATCCTTTTTTGAATAGCCATACTTCCGCTCGAATCCAAGATGAGAACCCAAAGTGTGGGAACCTTCGTCCTCCTGACCCTTATCTCGATATCCTCCCTGTCAAGCTTAACGGGAGGCTTTTTACCGCTAATTATCGCCTTCACCGTCGAGCTGTAAAGGTCGATATCCCTTATCTCCTCCTTCGGGGGAACATGGGCTATCTGAACCCCCTTAGGAAAGTTTATAACCGTAACACCCGCCTCCCTTGATGAGCGGAATCCGGCTTCCCCCCTAAACTTCGGCTCCTCTATCCGGGGGAGCTCGACCCCTCGGGAAGGGAAATTATGTTCCAGATTCCCCGGGCTATGGATATGGGGATTGCTCCCACCGGTCTTTTCCTGCTTTTCTCTATTTTCTTCTTTTTCGCGTCCTTCCTTCGGGTTTTCCCCTGATTTTTGGGGGGTTAATTGGGGCTTCCGGAAAGGTTTTTCCCTGAGGCGATGGGGAAGGGTGAGCTCCATAGCCCTTTCAAGGTCTTCAAGTAAAACCCTCCTTCTCCCTTCCAGGGCGGCGATAACCTTCGCCGTCTTTACGGTGGTTATCTCAGCCCGATTCGTCCTTATATTGAGATTTATCACCGTTTCGGCTAAGAGCTTTAACAGCTCATCGCTTATTTCAACCTCGGGGAGAAGCCTTCTCGCCTCCGTGATCTTCAGGGTTAATTTCCTCTCCTCGGCTTCAAATTTCTTCCAGAACCCGAGGGGACTTGTGTGGAACTCTTCAACCCTTCTCACGATTTCGATTCTTTCATCAGGGTTCATAGGGGCTGAGACTTCAACACAGAGCCCGAAGCGGTCGAGAAGCTGGGGGCGGAGTTCCCCCTCCTCCGGATTCATACTTCCGATGAGGATGAACCTTGCCGGATGCTTGAAGGAAACCCCCTCCCTTTCGATGATGTTCCAGCCCATCGCCGCGGCATCAAGAAGGCAATCGGCAATGTAGTCGTCAAGGAGGTTCACCTCATCGATATAAAGGATGTTGCGATTCGCCTCAGCCATTATCCCGGGCTGAAGCCCCTTCTTCCCCTCCCTGAGGAAATCCTCAACATTTATCGTCCCCACAAGCCTGTCTATCGTGATGCTTAAGGGGAGATCTATTACCTTCATATTCCTTAAAGCGATTTCAACTTCCTCCTTCGTTCGACATTCATCGCACATCTCAAGGGGCTCTCTGGGGTTACAGCTAAACGGACAGCCCTTCACAACTTCAATTTGAGGGAGGATATTAGCCAGGGCTCTCACAAGAGTGGTCTTCCCTGTTCCCTTATCGCCCTTAAGCAGAACTCCCCCGATCAGGGGGTTCACAGCAACGCATAGAAGGGCGAGCTTTGCCTTCTCCTGTCCCACGATTGCGGAGAACGGGAAGAAGCCTATTTGCCCGCGCCGGCGATTTTCCTCCATATCTCCTCAACCTCCTTCATGCTCTCCCTCCAGTGCTCGTCGTCCTCGGGGGCGAAGATATCTATTGCTCCCCCCTGAACCTCCCCCTCCCCCAAGGATTCCTCAAGAATCCCCTCCATCTCCGAATAAATCTCCCTCAGCCTTTCTATAAGTTCGGGATCAGCTTCCCAGAGCCCCCTCTCATAGGCTTCAAAAAGGCGCCTCGCCATCTCCTCGGCGGCATAGAGGTTGTGTTCCTCAAACCATTTCCTCATCTCATCGTCAAGGATGTATCTGCGGGCAATTTCATCAAAGATCCAGTCCTCAACACACCTCGCGGTCGCCTCCCACCCGTAAAGGTGGAGGAATTTCTTTGAGAATTCGCTCGCCCCCCTGTAGCCATGCCTCTTCATCTCCTCAATCCAAACATCATTTAAAAGCTTCGTCCTCACAATCCTTTCAACCTCGATTTTTATATCAACAACCTTCGTATCCGTTATATCCCTCGTATCTATCTGGATTATGTCTATATCCCTGCCCGTGAGGGCGCTGACGGCGCACTTGAATCCCCCATGGTATGCGAAGTAGCAACAGCAGTTCGTAAGGTCATGCTCATCGCTTATGTGATTTCGGCTGACTATATCCACATTCTTTAAATTGAGGGCGAGGGCATCCGGAGCCTCAACCCCGAAGGCTTCCCTTCCGTAGGCATATCCGGACCATTTGAGCCATGTCCTTCCGAGGTCGGCTTCTTCCCTCCACCCCGAGGATTCAACCGCAAGGTTTACGCCGATCCCGTAGGCTCCCGGAGGGGCGGAGAAGACCCTGAACCTGGCGAGTTTTCTCGCCTCACCGAAGCTCCTCCCCATCTCAACAAGCCTCTTTATGCTCTCCAAATAGTGTTTCCTCACGAAGTTCATCTCGGGAGGCTCATCGAGGAGCACAACCCTTTCAACGGCT
>CAZTWH010000037.1:0-7113 GCA_964617575.1 uncultured Dehalococcoidia bacterium | reverse complement strand
GCGTCTCCGAAGCTGTAGAATCTGTAGCCGAGTTTTTTTGCCTCCTCATAAGCCCTCATTATTTTCTCCCTGCCGGCGAAGGCGCATACGAGCATGAGGAGGGTTGTTCGGGGGAGGTGGAAGTTTGTTATAAGGGCGTCCGTTACTTTAAATTCAAAACCGGGTTTTATGAAAAGCTCCGTGAAGCCGAAGAAGGGTCTTGGCTCACCTTCAAGGGCGCATGTCTCAAGAGCCCTGACAACCGTCGTCCCAACGCATATAACCCTTTTTGCCCCCTTTATAAGCCTTACGGTCTCCTCATCGACCTCGCAGTATTCCTTATAAAGCTTATGGCTCTCCGCATTCTTTATTGGTCTGAAGGTATCAAGGCTTATATGAAGGGTTATAAATCCTATTCTTACGCCCTTCTCCTTAATTCTGCTTATCAGATTTTCCGTGAAGTGAAGACCTGCTGTTGGAGATGCTATGCTCCCATCCCTGTCGGCGAATATGGTCTGGTATCTTTCCGGGTTTTCGATTTTTGTGCGGATGTATGGCGGGAGGGGTATCTCCCCCTCTTTAAGAGCGCCATCGGGAACTTCTAAAACAAAAAGACCGCTCTCCTTCCTCTCGAGAACCTCTATCTTATATTCCCCCACCCTTATCGGAACGCCTATCCTCACCTTCCTCGACGGTCTTATAAGAGCCTCCCATTTCCCACCAACCTCCCTTATAAGGAGTATCTCCATCTTCGCGCCCGTTTCTTTATAGCCTTTTAGCCTCGCTGGTATGACCCTGCTCCTGTTGAATACGAGGACATCCCCCTCCCCGAGGTACTCGGGAAGCTCATAAAACATCCTGTGCTCCATCCCCCCATCCCTGTGGAGGACGAGAAGCCTTGAGTGATCCCTCGGTTCTGCAGGCTTCTGTGCTATAAGCTCCTTCGGAAGCTCGTAGTCAAAATCCTCAAGCCTCATCTTCTTATAAGCCAGATTACAAGGTTTAAAAGAACCGTCAGAATAAGGCTTATGAGAACGGAGGTCGTTATCGGGAATATGAATGTGAAATTCCCCCTCCTTATAAATATATCGCCGGGGAGTTTCCCGAGGATGGGAATCTTCGGAGCGAAGATAAACAAAAGCCCCATAATTATCAGAAAAACTCCGAGAGATATGAGCAATCTGCCCACAATCCCCATCCCTAAATATTTTAGAACAGTTGACCCCCTTGTATTTCAGGTTTAAAATTTTTAAAGTGATTCTCCTCACAAATGACGACGGAATATATGCCCCGGGGCTCTGGGCTTTGGCTCAAGCCCTCGAGGATGAGGAGATCATAATCGTGGCGCCTGATAGGGAGCAGAGCGCCGTCGGAACATCGATCACGCTTCATAATCCCCTGAGGATAAAGGAGATAAAGAATACACCCGTTCCGGGTATAAAAACTTTCTCCGTGGAGGGAACTCCCGCTGATAGCGTTATCCTCGCTATAAGATACCTCGCGAGGGATAAAATAAGGCTTGTCATATCCGGAATAAACGAGGGGGCGAACCTCGGAAACGATGTCTTCATATCAGGAACCGTCGGAGCAGCCCTTCAGGGATATTTCTACAATATACCATCCATAGCCCTCTCCGTCGGCTCATATAAAAACCCGAGATTCGATGTCGCATCAAAGTTCGCAAAGCTCATGGTCAGGGAAAATCTCCTTCCTCATGGATTCCTCCTCAATATAAACTTCCCGAACCTCCCTCTCGATGAGATAGAGGGGGTTGAGATAACAAGGCTTGGGGTAAGGTCCTATATGGATGAGATAAAAAAGGGACACGATGGAAAGAGGGAATATTACTGGATAGTAAGGGGAGAACCGGTATGGGACGAAATACCCGGAACGGATATATGGGCTGTGAGAAGGAAAAGAATATCCATAACACCCCTGAGATATAGCTTCGATTTCGAAAATTTTGAACTTGAGGAGGAATTCAAAGAGATTTTCTTAAGGCTCAAAAATGAGGGAGGGAAAGGTAGAGATTCCCGGGTTTGAGGCGAAAACCCTGCTCATAGACCTCGGGGAGAAAAGAAGGTTCCTATCAACTCCGGAGGGATTCAAATACGCTGGATTTACGCGAAATCACTACGACCTCCCCGAACTCTCGGACTGTATACATGGGGATTTCAAAGCCCATACGAAATGGCTTCCCAAAGTTCTGGGAATAAAGGAGGAATCATCTACCGGCGGGCATTCAAAAGCGGTGGAGCTTAAGAAATATGCGTGAGGGAAAGCCTGAGGAGAGCTATATCGAGGAGCTAAGAAAGGAGATAAAAAAAACCGTGGATAAAAACAGGGGGGAGGCAATCTTGTTCTCCGGGGGAATAGATTCGGGCATAATAGCATTTCTCTCGCCCGGATCAAAAGCTTTTCTCGTAAATCTGGAAGGGAGAGGCGAGGACAGAAATTATGCTGAGATATTCAAAGATAGGGTCAGGCTTGAAATAATAACCGTGAAAGTGGAGGAAGCCCTATCCTCATTAAGAGAAGTAATAAAAATAATGAAAAGCTTTGACCCTGCGATACCGAACGACCTTGTTATCTACTTCGGAATGAGGGAGGCAAGGAGGAGAAACATAAATTCCGTGGCAACGGGGGATGGAGGGGACGAACTTTTCGCGGGCTACCCCTATATGTTCAGGATAAAAGAACTTGATAAATATATAAGGGAACTTGCCGGGAGGATGAAGTTCTCCTCGAGCAGAATAGGGGAGAGCTTCGGAATAGAGGTGAGACAACCTTTCTGCGACCCCGAATTTGTAGAATTCGCCCTGAATATTCCGACAGAACTTAAGGTCAGGGAGGGGAGGGGAAAAATTTACGGGAAATGGATATTGAGGAAGGCATTTGAGGGAATTCTCCCCGATAAGTTCATATGGCAGGACAAAAGACCCCTCGAGATAGGCTCGGGGATGGAATTTCTGAGGGGGATAATAAGGGAGATGATAAGCGATAAAGAATTCGAGGATAAAAAGAAAAAATACGGAATGGATTTCATATCAAAGGAGCATCTCTACTTCTACGAGATTTACCGGGAGGTTGTGGGTGAAATCCCATCCCCCCTTCCCGGCGAGACCCCATGCCCCCGATGCGGGGGAGGGGTGCCCAACGGCAAGCACTGCAGAATATGCGGGGAAGTTCTATCCTCCTGAGAACTTGACAAATCCTTTTTTCTTGCCCTAAAATACACGCAAAAGGAGGTGGAAGCTATGAGGAGGGTTCTTGTAGGGATG
This sequence comes from uncultured Dehalococcoidia bacterium, assembly GCA_964617575.1. Lineage (GTDB taxonomy): Bacteria > Chloroflexota > Dehalococcoidia > SZUA-161 > CAYRBX01 > CAZTWH01. Next base: position 3,853 of record CAZTWH010000037.1, on the reverse strand, counting down.
CTGGTTTTCATGCTCATAGTAGGGCTTGTTGCCGGATTTTCCTGTAAGAAGGAGACGCCAACGCCCGCTCCAACGCCTACTCCCACTCCGAAGCCAACACCCACACCTACTCCTACTCCGACACCTAAGCCCACACCAACACCGAAGCCTACTCCCACTCCGAAGCCAACTCCCAAACCTGCCATAACCCTTACTGTTCAGTCGGCTTATCCTTCCCACAATCCCAACACGATTGTGTGGCTTGAGAAATACTTCAAAGCTCTTGAGGAGAAGAGTGGCGGGAAGGTGAAGGCTAAGGTATATTACAAGGACCAGATAGCGAAGATAAAGGAGCTCTTTGACGCCCTATCCGCGGGGACCCTTGATGCTGCTCTCACAAGCCCGACCTATTACTCCGGCAAGGAGGCTGCCGGTGATGCTCTCTGGCTCCCCTTCGCCTTCACGGGATATGAAGACTTCTATGATGCCTGGTTCAACTACAAGGGTCTTAAGGAGACGATAAGGGAGGCTTATAAGAAGCACAATATACTTTTCCTTGGTCCCACGGTTCTCTCCCCTGAGCCTATCTTATGGAGGGGCGAGCCTGCGACAAAGCTTGAGGATGTGAAGGGGAAGAAGATAAGGGCTGCGGGAGGCATTGCGACGGATATAGTTAAGGCTCTCGGTGGAGTTCCCGTTGCGATTCACTCCACTGAGGTTTACATCGCCATGCAGAGGGGAATCCTTGATGGCGTTGTCTTCCCCCTTTACACCCTTGAGGTTTACAGGCTCAAGGAGGTTATAAAGGGTGTAACCCTTCCCGCGGTCATAGATCCTTGCAATGTGTGCATAATGTGGAACCTTGATGCTTGGAACAAGCTTGGTCCTGAGCTTCAGAAGATAGCTGAGGAGACCTTCAAGGAGATAGCTTACGAGAACATTGAGTGGTGGAAGAAATATGATGAGGAGACGGAGGAGGCTGCGAAGGCTATGGGTGTCAAGTTTGTTACCCTTTCCCCGGAGGAGCAGAAGAGGTGGACTGATGCCATGATGACGGTATGGGACAAATATGCTGCGAGGGGGGATGTCCCCGCAAAGCTTGCCGAGCTCCTCAAGAAGAGGAAGGGCTACTGAGGTTTGAGGTTAAAAGGGAGGGGGTTATCCCCCCTCCCTTTCTTTAGGGGGAGATGTGAGGAGGGTTTTATCTTTTATTCTTGATGTTATAGACTGGTTCAACACCCAGATGGGTCTTCTTGCGGGCATTATAATACTTATTCAGCTTATAGCCGTTCTCTATTCTGTTGTGGCGAGGTATATTTTTCACAATCCTCCTCTCTGGGGTGTTGAGCTTCCGAGCTATCTTCTTGTTGCGGCCGGCTTTCTGGGCGGGGCTTATACCCTTCTTGATGAGGGGCATGTGAGGGTTGACATTCTTTACTTAAGGTGGTCCCCCAGGACAAGGGCTATTCTTGAAATAATAATTTCCCTTCTCGCCCTCTTCTACATAACCTTCCTCATACGGGAATCATGGCTTTTAGCCCATCACTCCCTCGTCAACAATATGAGATCCGCCTCAGCCCTTCGCTGGCCCCTCTTCCCCTCCCAGATAATGGTTACCATAGGTTCGGGTCTTCTTTGGCTTCAGCTTGTTGTGAGAATCATAAGGGCTGTAATTTACCTTAAATCCCCTGACTCGCCTCTCGGGAGAAAGCTTCACTGCCTCTTCTCAAAGATATGATCACTTCATGGTTGAGGGGAGGAAGAGGGCTATCTCGGGGAATATTATAACGAGGGCAAGACCCAGAGCCTGAAGAGCTACAAAGGGTGCGCATCCTCTCCATATATCTCCGATGGAGACGCCGAACTCGGGCGGAACTATTCCCTTCATCACATAGAGGTTGAAGCCGAAGGGAGGAGTTATATAAGCCATCTCCATGTTGACGGTGAAGATTATTCCGAACCAGAGGGGGTCAAATCCGAGGCTTCTTATTATCGGAAGAAATATGGGGACGGTGAGGAGAACTATGCCAGCCGGGTCAAGAATCATCCCGAGGAAGAAGAGGGATAGCTGTATGAGAGCCAGTATCACCCATTTGCTCACCTTAAGCCCAACGACCCACTCTTGAAGACCTGTGGATATACCCATCTTCGCCATAACAGTTGTGAAGATAGACGCCGCAAAATATATCCATATTATCATGCATGTAACCCTTGTCGTTCTGAGAAGAGCGTGTTTTAAATTCTCCCAGTTCAGCTTCCTGTAGAGGAGAGCTGTTATGATCGCTCCCCCCGCTCCGAGGGCTGCCGCCTCGGTCGGGGTGCATATCCCGAAATACATTGAGCCGAGAACCATCCCGGCGAGGAGAAGCACAGCCCATACCCCTCCCCTGAAGAGGGATGCGAACCTCTCCCTCCACGGTATCCCCCTTAAGGGGGGACCCAGGGAGGGATTCCTCCAGCACCTTATAGCCGCATAGAGCATGAAAAGGGAGGCAAGAAGAAACCCGGGGAAAATTCCCCCCATAAAGAGCTTGCCTATGGACTCCTCAGCAACAACGCCGTAAATTATCATTATTACGCTCGGTGGTATGAGAATCCCCAGTGCTCCCCCCGCCGCTATCGAACCCGTAGCGAGATACTTGTGATAACCCCTCTTCAGCATTTCGGGAACAGCAACAAGCCCTATGGTCGCCACATTCGCGGTGCTTATTCCCGTTATGGCGGCAAACATGGCGCTCGCGGCAACCCCAGCAACCGCAAGACCCCCCGGAAGCCATCCGAGCCATCTCAGGGCTGCGTCGAAGGCATCCGAGGCAAGCCCCGAGAACATTATCACCTCCGCCATAAGGATGAAGAGGGGAACAGCTATCATAACAAAACTGTTCACAGAACCATAAGCTGTGAGACTCAAAATCTTGAGCCCCTTAAGCCCGGGCCAGAGAAAAATGGCGGAAAGGGTGGATAGAAAACCTAAGGTGAAAGCAAGAGGAAGACCCAAGAATAAAAGAAAAAGAAGCGAAGCCACTATTATGAAGAGAAAAACCCACCACTCCATAACAGTTTGCTAAATATTATAAAAAGCTTTTTTCATTTGTCAACCTCCGAGTAGGGATCTTGACACCTTCCTCTTTATAATTAAAAATATAAACGGGGGATATAGCTCAGATGGGAGAGCGCCTCGTTCGCAACGAGGAGGTCGGGGGTTCAAGTCCCCCTATCTCCACACGCCCCTGTAGCTCAGTCAGGATAGAGCGGCGGCGTCCTAAGCCGTGCGTCGGGGGTTCGAATCCCTTCAGGGGCGCTTTCGGGAGGTGAAAGGATATGGGTCTTCGTCTCAGGATGTTCCTCCTCGTAGCCCTCCTCTTCGCTATCATATACGGGGTCGTCACGGGTGTAGGGGCGGCGATAGGCATCCATAATATCATCTTCTACATAGTTTTCACCTTTATCTTCATAGGTTTTCAATATCTTATAAGCCCCTCCATTATAAGCTGGACGATGAGGGTGAGGTGGGTATCGGAGGATGAGGCTCCCGAGCTTCACAGGATGGTTGAGGAGCTTTCAAGGAGGGCTGGGATACCGAAGCCGAGGGTTGGGATATCCGAGCTCTCTATTCCGAATGCTTTCGCCTTCGGAAGAACCGTGGGGGATGGGAGGGTATGCGTTACGAGGGGGATTTTGAGGCTCCTCTCCTATGATGAGCTCAAAGCTGTCCTCGGGCATGAGATAGCCCATATAAAGAACAGGGACATGCTCATAATGACGCTTCTTTCCGCCATACCTCTTCTCCTCTACTGGCTCGCATGGGGTCTTATATGGGGAGGGGCTTTCGGAGGGAGGAGGGCGGGGGGGGGTTGTGCCGCCCTTCTCGGCT
>CAZTWH010000036.1:0-7169 GCA_964617575.1 uncultured Dehalococcoidia bacterium | reverse complement strand
AACCTCCGCTTCTCCTTCCTTTATAAGTATAGTATGTTCGAAATGGGCTGAGAGACTACCGTCTATGGTTACAACCGTCCATCCGTCAGGCAAAACCTTCGTCCTCCAATCCCCGGAGGTTATCATCGGCTCTATAGCTATGGTCATCCCGCTCATAAGAACGGGTCCCTCACCGGGATAGCCGTAGTTGGGAACGGGAGGCTCCTCGTGCAGTTCTCTCCCTATCCCGTGACCCGCATATTCCCTTATAACCGAAAAACCCCTCTCCTCAACATAGCTCTGAATAGCATGTGATATATCCCCCACCCTCACTCCCTCTTTGGCAACGCTTATGGCGAGCTCCAACGCTCCTTTAGCGGTCTCTATAAGCCTCAAAGCCTCACCCGAAATCTCGCCCACGCCAAATGTCATAGCACCATCCCCATAGTATCCATTATACACCACCCCAACATCAACCGAAACTATATCCCCCTCCCTGAGAACCCTCTCGCCCGGTATTCCATGTATAACCTCCTCGTTCACAGAGACGCATATAAGGGAAGGGAACCCCCTGTATCCCTTGAATGCGGGTAAGACTCCTCTCCTCTCAAAAATTCTCTGGGCAACCTCCTCAAGCTCCTTTGTCCTCATGCCCGGCTCTATAACCCTTCCTATGCTCCCAAGAATTTCAGCAACAACCCTCCCAGCCTTTCTCATCTGATCTATCTCTTCCTTCGATTTCAGCTTTATCATAACCCGAGCCTCTTCTTTATCTCCCCCCAAACCTCTTCAACACTCCCCTCCCCGTTTATCTCCGCAAGCTTCCCCCTCTTTTCATAATAATCTATGAGGGGAGAAGTCTCCTCCATATACACCTTTATCCTCTCCCTGACAACCTCCTCCTTGTCATCCTCCCTCTGATAAAGCTCTCCCCCGCATCTATCACATACACCCTCTTTCTTCGGAGGGTTGTAATATTTGTTGTAAGGAGCCTGACATCTTTTGCATATAAGCCTCCCGGAAAGCCTCCTTATAAGTTCCTCCTCCGAAACCTTTATATAAAGAACAACATCTACATCGCCGAGAGCCTCAGCCTGCTTTATATTCCTCGGGAATCCATCAAGTATAAAACCTTCCTCCCCCTTTATCCTCTCCTTGACAATCTCTATAACTATATCATCGGGGACAAGAAGACCCCTATCCATGTACTCCTTAGCCTTCCTCCCAACTTCCCTCCCCTCCTCCACAGCCTTCCTCAATATATCACCCGTCGCTATGTGGGGAACGCCAAGCTCCCTCGCAAGAAAGAAAGCCTGCGTCCCCTTCCCGGAACCCGGCGGTCCAAGAAGTATAACCCTCATCTCATAAACCCCTCATACCTCCTTATAAGTAGTTGCGCCTCTATCTGCCTCATCGTGTCAAGCGCCACACCAACAACTATCAATACCCCAGCGCTTGACATAACCATAAGGTTTCGAGCCTGACCGGGGGATGTACCTGTTATTATACCTGCGAAGACGGGTGCTATGGCGACTATTCCGAGGAAAATGGCTCCTCCCCATGTTAATCTTGTTATTGTTTTATTTAGGAATTCCTGTGTTTTCTTCCCCGGTCTTATTCCCGGTATGAATGCTCCCTGTTTCTGGAGGGTTTCCGGTATATTCTGGTGCTCGTATATTATGGATGTATAGAAGAAGGTGAATCCTACGACGAGGGCGAAGTAGAGGATCCAGTAGAATGGGTGGTTGGCTGAGAAAAGGTTTAGTATTCCTCTTGAGAGGGAGGCTATAAATTCGTTGCCCGAGCCCGCGGTATAGCTTGCTATTGTTCCCGGGAGGAGCATTATGGACCAGGCGAATATGAGGGGTATCATTCCTGCGGCGTTGACCCTTAGGGGGAGGTAGGTTCCTCCCGACTGTCTATACATCCTTCCCCCCCTTATTACTGATCTCGAGAACTGGACGGGTATTCTCCTCTGCGCCTCCGTTACATATACTATGAAGAAAGCTATTGCTATGAATAGAATGAGGAGTTTTATAATTCCTCCTACGCCTAGGGTCTGGTAGGCTCTTATGAGGTTTAGGGGCATACCAGCTACTATACCCGCGAATATTATGAGGGAGATGCCCTCCCCTATTCCCTTCTCGGTTATCCTCTCACCGAGCCATACGAGGAACACCGTTCCCGCCGTCATTGTCATGGTCATGGAGATGGTTGGGAGGAGGGCTTTGCCAGAAAGACCTATATTTGATATCACCCCTTCTCTTTGGAAAAGGATGAGCATCCCGTAGCTCTGGAGCACAGCTATAGGGACCGTGAGCCAGTGGGTGTATCTATTTATCCTCTGCCTCCCCACTTCTCCCTCCCGTGCTATGGCTTGAAGCCTCGGTATCATGGGGACCAAAAGCTGCATTATTATCGAGGCTGTTATATACGGATATACGCCCATAGCTGCTATACTCATATATCTCATAGCGCCGCCCGAGAATATATCAAGGAGACCCAAGAGCTGGCTTGTTCTGAAGAGCCTCTCGAGGGCTTCTGGATTGACTCCGGGCACGGGGACATGGGCTATGAATCTGAAAATTATGAGTATTCCTATTGTGAAGAGGATTCTTCTCCTGAGGTCGGGTATTGAGAAGGCGTCTATGAGGGCTTGGAAGAGCTTGGGAGCCCATCCCCTTTCCGTCATTTTATCCTTATCACCTCCCCTCCCGCCCTCTTTATTTTCTCCTCAGCGCTCTTTGAGAATTTATGAGCCTTAACTTTAAGCGCCTTTTTTATCTCCCCATCCCCCAGTATTTTAAGGGGTTTATCAGGATCCTTTTTTATCCCCATCTCGAGGAGAATTTTTGGCGTCACCTCGTCTCCTTCTTTGAAGAGGCTATCGAGTTTTCCAACATTTACTACCTCGTATTCAACTCTGTTTATGTTTTTAAACCCTTTGAGTTTGGGGAGCCTTACCGTTAAGGGCGTTTGACCTCCCTCGAAGAGGGGATGGACGCCTCCCCCTGACCTTGCCTTCTGCCCCTTTATCCCTCTTGTTGAATAGGTCCCGTGTCCGCTCCCTACACCCCTCCCCACCCTTTTCCTTTTCTTCCTCGAGCCGGGAGCCGGTTTTAGGTCATGGACCATCATAATTTCCCCCTTGCTTTTAAAACCTCCTCGGGGTCCTTGAGGAGGGAGAGGGCTTTCAGTGTAGCCCTCGCCACGCTTATCGGGTTTGAGCTCCCCAGGGATTTTGTCAGTATATCCTTTATCCCCGCCATCTCGACCACAGCCCTAACGGCTCTCCCCGCCCTAACACCCGTCCCCGAGGATGCGGGTTTTAAAAGAACTTCGGCTGCGCTGTATTTCGCCCTTATCTCATGGGGTATGGTCGTCCCTTTGAGCGGGACCTTTATAAGGGTTTTTTTCGCATCCTGGGAGGCTTTTCTTATAGCCTCTGGTATCTCCCTCCCCTTCCCTATCCCGACCCCCACATGCCCCTGCTCATCGCCGACCACCACAAGGGCGCTGAACCTGAGCCTCCTTCCGCCCGCCACGGTCTTGGAGACCCTTCTTATATGAACGAGCTTCTCCTTTAAATCAAGCTCATCAGGGTTTATTCTCTTTTTTATCCTTATCTTCTTGCTCAAAACTCAAGTCCCCCCTTTCTCGCCCCCTCAGCGAGGGCTTTTACCCTTCCGTGATATTTGAAACCGCCTCTGTCAAATACAACCCTTTTTATCCCCCTCTCAAGACACCTTTTCGCTATAAGCTCCCCGACCATAAAAGCCTTCTCCGTTTTCGTTTTCCCATTAAGCTTATCCCTTATCTCGGGGTCAAGGGTGGATGCGGAAGCCAAAGTGTGTCCCCTCTCATCATCTATAGCCTGAACATAGATATGTTTTAAGCTTTTAAAGACGGAGAGCCTCGGTCTCTCCGCCGTCCCGAAAATTTTCTTCCTCACCCTTCTGTGTCTCCTTATCCTCCTCTCCCTCGGAGTAAGCTTCCCCATTACTTCTTACCTATCCTCCCTGCTTTACCCGGCTTTTTCCTGACTTCCTCACCGAAATATCTTATCCCCTTGCCGACATAGGGGTCGGGGGGTCTTACAGCCCTTATTTTAGCTGCGAACTGTCCGACAGCCTCCTTGTCTATCCCCTCGACAACTATCCTCTGGGTTCCCTCAACACGGGCTTCAATACCTTTGGGTATCTCGAGCTCCACAGGATGGGTGAATCCAACGTTTAGAACTATCTTGTTCCCCGATTTCTGAGCCCTGTAGCCCGTCCCAACAACCTCCAGTATCTTCCTGTACCCGTTTTTAACCCCCTCAATCATGTTCGCTATAAGGGTCCTCGTGAGACCATGAAGGGATCTGTGAAGCTTATTATCAGTCGGTCTCGATACAACTATGTTCCCATCCTTCTTCTCTATTATCATGTCGGGGTGAAACTCCCTCTCAAGCTCCCCCTTCGGACCCTTAACCCTAACCCTCCTCCCCTTTATCTCAACCTCAATGCCTTCCGGTATAGGTATCGGTCTTCTTCCAACCCTCGACATAACTCACCTCACCACACATAACATATAACTTCCCCACCCACACCAAGCCTCCTCGCCTCCCTATCCGTGAGAACACCCTTCGATGTCGTCAGAATAGCTATGCCAAGACCATTCAAAACCCTCGGTATCTCATCTTTTTTAACATAAATCCTGCACCCCGGTTTGCTTATTCTTTTAAGGTCTGTTATAACGGGCTCACCGTCCTCTTTATATTTGAGGTATATCTTGAGGATTTTCTGAGGCGTATCTCCTTTCAAAAGCTCGTAATCTTTTATAAAGCCCTCCTTTTTCAATATTTTTGCTATCTCGACTTTGATTTTGGATGAGGGGACTATTACATATTCCTTCCTCACAAGGATGGCGTTTCTTATTCTTGTTAGCATGTCCGCTATCGGATCCGTCATCATAGCTATCACCAGCTCGCCTTCCTGACCCCGGGGAGTTCTCCCTCGAGGGCGAGTTTTCTCAGGCATATTCTGCAGAGACCGAACATCCGGTAGTAAGCCCTCGGTCTTCCGCAGAGCTTGCATCTATTCCTTTTTCTTGTTTTATATTTCGGCTCCCTGAGCGAGCTCTGAATTTTACCTTTCCTCGCCATTATCCCCTCTCAAAAGGCATACCTAAAAGTTCGAGAAGCCTTAAGGCTTCCCTATCCGTTTTTGCTGTTGTCACAATTGTTATCTCAAGACCCCTCACCTTATCTATCTTATCATAATCCACTTCCGGGAATATTATATATTCCTTTATACCCAAGGTATAATTACCCCTTCCATCGAAGGATTTTCTCGGGAGACCCCTGAAGTCTCTTATCCTCGGTATAGCGACATTTATGAGCCTATCGAGGAAGTGGTACATTCTATCCCCCCTAAGGGTCACCATGAGACCTACCGGCATCCCCTTTCTCACATGGAACCCTGCTATTGATCTCTTAGCCTTCCTCACTATGGGTTTCTGCCCCGTTATCGCTGAGAGGACATAGGAGGATACCTCGAGAGCCTGGGGGTTCTTTGTAGCCTCCCCGAGACCCATATTCAAAACCACCTTCTCTATCCTCGGGACCTCCCATATATTTTCGTATCCCATCTCCTCCATCATCTTGGGGACGACATATTCTCTGTAGAGTTTTTTAAGCCTCGGCTCCGTCATTCTATCTCTTCACCGCACTTTTTACACACCCTTACCTTCCCGTCCTCGAGAAGTTTATATCCGACCCTTGTCGGTTTTCCGCACTTCGGGCATATGAGTTTAACTTTTGATACATGTATCGGGGCTTCCCTCTCCACTATTCCCGTCTGTCTCAGCTCCGCCACCCTTCTTATATGTCTCTTTATCCTGTTTACCCCCTCAACTATTATCCTCCCCTCCTTTGGGAAGGCTTTCCTAACCTTCCCCTTCTTCCCCCTGTCCTTTCCCTTTATCACGAGAACCTCGTCTCCCCTCTTTATCTTCATATAACCTCCGGGGCAAGGGAAATTATTTTGAGGAAGTTTTTATCCCTGAGCTCTCTCGCCACGGGTCCGAATACCCTTGAGCCCCTCGGATTTCCCCTCTCATCCAGGATAACAGCGGCGTTATCATCGAACCTGACATATGAGCCATCCTTCCTTCTGTAATTTTTCGCAACCCTGACCACAACAGCCCTCACAACATCCCCCTCCCTCACGGGGCTCCCGGGGATAGCCTCCTTAACGGATGCCGTTATAACATCCCCCACCGTGGCATACCTTCTCTTCGAATAACCGGGTATGCCTATACACATTATTGTCTTGGCTCCCGTATTATCAGCCACCTTTAATTTTGTATATATCTGGATCATTCCTTCTCCTCAGCCTCCTCAACAGGTGTCTCTTCCTCGGGCTTTTCCTCCTCAACCCTTCCGAGTATCTCCACAACCCTCCATCTTTTAAGCTTTGAGAGGGGTCTTGATTCCCTTATCCTCACTATATCCCCCTCCTCGCATCTGTTACCCTCATCATGGGCGTAGAACTTTTTCCTGTATCTTATCACCTTTTTATATTTGGGATGGGGTCTTAACCTCTCAACGAGGACGACAACCGTTTTATCCATCTTATTGCTTATGACCTTTCCCACGAATTCCTTTCTCGGCATCAGACCTTTATCCCCCTCTCCCTTAATATCGTTTTTATCCTCGCTATATCCTTTCTTGTCATCTTTATCTCATTTGTATTCACAAGCTGTTTTATCGCGAACTTTATCCTGAGCTCAAATAACTTTTTCTTCAAACTTTCGAGCTCTCTTAAGAGCTCCTCATTTGAGAGTCTTCTCAATTCCTCAGCTTTCATCTCTTTTCACCATCTTTGTGGCTATGGGGAGTTTTATGGATGCTATTCTGAAAGCCTCCCTCACCGTATCCTCGTCCACGCCTTCGACCTCGAATAAAATCCTTCCCCTTTTCACGACAGCGACCCAGTGGTCGACGGAGCCCTTCCCTCCCCCCATCCTTGTCTCCGCGGGCTTTTTCGTAACGGGTTTATCGGGGAAGATCCTCACCCACATCTTACCGCCCTTTCTTATCCTCCTTATTATCGCCCTCCTCGCCGATTCTATCTGCCTCGCTGTTATCCATCCGTGCTCAAGAGCCATAAGCCCATATTCACCGAAGGAGACCTTATTTCCCCTGA
>CAZTWH010000035.1:0-7438 GCA_964617575.1 uncultured Dehalococcoidia bacterium | reverse complement strand
CTTCATCGGCGAACTTAAAGAGCGCCTCCACCCGACGGACGATTTCGTGTTGTTCTTCCAATGGTGGGAGAGGGACTCTTAGTTTCCTGATCTGATTGTAATTCAAACCTTCTCGTGTAACTCCTGCTTGAGTGCTAAAAATTTGATCTTGCCCGAACGGAGAATTGAGAAAACCTGAAAGGAATTTGTGGTAAACATTGCTTGACGTTCGAATTATGCAAACATGCTGGTTAACGTTTGCTTCAGTAAAATTTTCTGGTACATATGTTGCCCTACCAATAGACGCTCCAGTGATATTCAAGAGAACATCATAGGGTTGAACCTTCGTTCGAGACATCTTTTTATGCTGTTCTTCAGAGATATACACGATATCATCAAGCTTTAACCCCTCAGGCCACACATTCTGGCTTCTTATAAAGGGAATACCTCTTGATAGATAGTTTGATTTGCCCCCTCTTGGTGTTATTCCACTTCCAATGAATGTTTCAATATCGCCGATCCTCACCCATACCCACTCTTCCGGCAACTCCGGTAGGTTCGAAGTATCCAGAGGTTCCATCTCCAGATGTTTCGGCTTCTTCGGCGGTTTTCTCCCTTCGGCCTTTGTTGCTCGCCTTACTTCTTCCTCATAGCGTCGTTTTCGCTCCTGCTGGATGCGTTTCAGCAGTTCCCCCGCCGGTTCAAGGTTTGGATGCTCCTTCCTCCACCCGGCGGTGAGTTCTCCAGAAAATGCCTTCTTCAGCACCGCCTGGCGGAAGCGCTTCATAATTGGAGGAACTTTATCCAGCGCCTCTTTCGCTTTCCTCACTCGCTCTAACAGAGCTTCTACCCGTGCCACGATGAGGCGCTGTTCGGGAAGGGAAGGGAGGGGAATAGGTACTTCTCTCATAAATTTGACGGGAACTCTCAATTGGCCTGCCGTTCCTGTCATACTAGCTGCTGCTCTTTCTCTGAAAGATTCCTGATGAACATAGTGATAAATGTATTCAGACGGAATTCCCATTTCAGGCCTTAGAACATGAAGTTCTGTGGTACCACACCCAATACCGTTCACTAAGTTTCTAGCAATAGCAGCCTTGCCGTTTTCCATGCATGGAGTAATCTTTGCAAAAAGCACATCTCCTTCGGCAAAGTGTGTATAGCCTTTCTTTACTTCCCCAAAGGGCCTTGTTTGCTTATCCCTAAGCATCCAATAATCTTCGTCTAAGGCAGCCATAGGCACAAAAGATACCTCAAGGTCATCGGGCACAATATTAGATAGATGGCGCGGATTGATTTGGACGACTTCCTCTAATTTACACCACACCCATCCTTTTTGTATTTCATTGGCTTTCATATAATTCTTAACTCCTTAAGCTTCATTTTAATTTCGGCAAGCCTTTTAAGCCCTGTCTCATGTTGAATAGGCTTATAAGCGGGCGATGTTTCAACCTTCCCAAAAATTTCTTCTAAATCGACGTCAGTTAAGCCCCAGCTTATTAGCCACTTTATTTGTCCTACCACCCAATTTAAGGTGATTTTCTTTCTTATACCCCTCACATATTCTACAATTACTCCCTCAGCTGTCTTTTTGAGCCAATCTTTATCTATTACAAAAGCCTCCTCAGGTTTTCTGAATACAACCTCAAAACCCCCGTTCGTCTCTCTTAGTTCTGGTTCTGGCAATCCATGGTTTACAGCCTCACTTATCATCCTCTGAGTCCCCGTGCCCCACCTCTCAATGTACTTGATGAAGTATAAGGCGTTGGCGATGAGGGGATTTCGGGGGATGGACTTGTGAGGACCTTTTAGGGCTTCGACCGTAAGTCCCGGCGGAAGCCCTCCGGGGTTCCATACCTCAATGCGATCGTCGTAGATGCTTACATGCACGTTGGCGGTGGAAAAGTAGTCCCTATGGCAGATGGCGTTGGTGATGGCCTCCCGGATGGCAGGGAGCGGATATTCCCACTTCTCCTCCCGCAGAAAGCCCTTAATCTCTGCCGATAGCCGGATGTGGTTCATCACGAACTTTTCCGCACTATCTATTTGCTCTATCACATTGCCCCTCAAGACCTTCATATCAATAAAGGTCAGGGCCTCCTTGCCCTTGAACCTGGCACATCTGACCTCGGATTGAAGGACGAACCTCTGGGGGTCCTTACCGAAGAGCAGGACCGCAGCGTAGGTGAGGCGGTCTCCCTCCTTAAGCTCCAACTTCTCAAGCACCTCTTCCGTGGGCATTTCAGGGTCGATGTCCAGCCTACCATGTGCGATGGCGAACCTGACGAACCGCCTGACCATCGCCTCGTCTATGTCCGAGAGGCTTGCGTCGCAGAACTGGTTGTCGAAGCGGATGACCCTCGCCTGCCTGGCGAAGGCGATGACCTCCTCAGCCGAAAGGGGCATATCGCTCGCCCCGATCCGCTTATAGACCACATTCCTGAAAGAGTGCAGGGTTCCCTCCGAATGAGGCACCCTGACCACGAGCACCAGCTTCCCCTCATGGACTACCTTGTCGATCTTGGGGTATATGGATGGCTTGCAGGAATGGGCGATACCTGCGACCTTACCCTCCGCTCCCTCCGATACGCCCCTTACCCTGCCGTCGTCGGATACGCCCAGAAGGACCGTTCCCTCGTTCGTGTTCGCAAAAGCACAGATGGTCCTGCCCACATCCGGACTGAAGCTCCCCTTGAACTCTACCGATTGACCCTCCCCTTCTTTTATTATCCTTAAGAGTTCCTCGGAAGTCATAGGGCCGATCTCCTCACTCTCTCACTTCGTTCTCCAAAAACCTTAACACCTCCTGCAGTTCGTCCACAGCAGCCTCAAGGTGTGCGATGGCATCCGACGCCAGGTCCTCAGGTTCGGGCAGGTCCTCCGCATCTTCGAGGGCTTCGTCCTTCAGCCAGAAGATGTCCAAGTTGTATCCCCGCTCCTGGACCTCACTGATGTGGAATTTCCTGAATCTCTCAGTTCTCTTCGCCATCTCCTCTCTATGTTCTAAGGATTTTATGCTCCGTACGTTGGGGTCGTCGCCGTAACAGGCTTCGAATTCGGCGAAGTGCTCCGGGGTCAAGGGACGTTCCTTCTTGGTTATGCTGGGGATGTTGCTCCTGGCGTCATAGATCCAGATGTTTTCCGTCGGACGGCCCTTGGTGAAGAAGACCACGTTCGCCTTCACACCGGGGGAGTAGGGGGTAAATGTCCCCCTGGGGAGCCTCAAAATGGTGTGAAGGTCGCAGTCCTGCGTCAGAAACTTAAAAACTTGAGCCGCCTGTTCGGCGAAGAGACAGTTGTCGGGAAGCACGATCGCAGCCCTTCCCCCGGACTTGAGGATGGTCATCACGTGCTGGACGAAATTGAGCTGTTTGTTAGAGGTCCTCACCATAAAGTCGTCCCGTTCAGGAGCCTGGTCCGCCCCCTTAGTGCCGAAGGGGGGATTTGTGAGGACCACGTCGAACCTCATACCCCGGTCCGGTTCATACAGGGAATCGCCCAAATGGATGTTCCCCTCTATGCCGTGGAGGAAAAGGTTCATCAGTGCGAGGCGTCTGGGCCTGGGCACGAGTTCGGTACCGTAGTAGGTCCTCTTCAGAATACGCTCCACATCCTCCCTGGGCAAAATTCCCCCCGTAACTTCCATAAGCCATTCGTAGGCTCCTACGAGGAATCCCCCGGTCCCACATGCCGGGTCACAGATGGTGAACTCATTGTGGACCCTAGGGTCCGGTTTCATCACCTTAACTATGGACCTGATGAGGATGCGAGGGGTGAAGTACTGGCCTGCCCCTTTCTTCCCCTCAGAGGCTGCTTTTTCCAGAAGCCCTTCGTAAGCTTGAGCTTTAACATCCACGTCTAAGGCGGTCCATTCCACTTCATCTATGAGGTTAATTAGCTTTTTGAGGTTCACTGGGTTTTGAAATCGGGACATTGCTCCAGCGAATATATCGCCTAAAACCCCCGGTTCCTTTCCGAGCCTCCTCAACATATCCTCGTAGTATTCCTTAAGTTCAATACCTGCCTTCTCTTTTAGGCTTCGCCAATCGCAGCCCTCGGGAAGGGCGATCCCCTTTTCATCTGCCATCTTCAAAAACAGTAGGTAAGTTATCTGCTCTATATAATCCCCGTAATCTATCCCATCGTGCCTCAGGGTATGGCAGAAGCCCCAGAGCTTGCCAACGACATCGGTCATGCCGCTGCAACCTCCCTGTTTATCTCCCGGAGCAGTTCCCCGAGCTTATGCCCGAACACCTTTTCCGCCGCCCTCCTGCCACCTCTGCGGGAGAAGGCGGGTATCTGGTCTAAATCCCTTTCGTCGACGGCCAGATTCTCTACGAGATGGGCTTTGATAAGCTCCAGCCATCGTCGTTGTTCCTCGGTAAATCTTTTACCCCAGGTGATTTTGGCGAAGGCCCTTTCCACTCTCTCCTCTGCTGTGAGCAGGGGTCCTTCTATTATGGCATGCTTTATCAGGGAGATGATGTCCGCAAGTTCCTTATGGTACGCTCTGCGTAGGTTTTTCTCGGAAAAGTGATTCGCTTTAAGAACCTTTCTCAGCTCGTACAGGGCCTCGGTGGACCAGTCGGATGGGCGTTCAAGTAGAATCTTGATGGCTTCTATCCTGTCCTTGTTCTCCCGGACGAAACGAACGAAGGAGCTTATATATTCCCGAGGGCTGAACGGTCCACGGGAATCAGTGATCACCTCCTCAGAAGTCACCTTGTCCCTCGTATCGTAAGCCACCCAGAAGCTTCTCTTCGCCCTCGGATAATGACGAAGTAACTCCTGGAACTCCGGGTTTCTCAAAAGCTTGATCGTACGGGAAAAGTCTTCCTTTAGAAGTCTTGGAAGGTTACGGACGAACTTTCCCATATCTCCATCCGGGATGAACTCTGCGAAGCGCTCTATCGCCTCGCCGGACATATTCTTAGCTATCCGCTGAAGCCTTTTGACAAGCACCCGGATGTTATACTCCCTGTCCCGGTTCTGGTAGATGTCCTCTATGACTTCCTGAACGGGGCGGGAGGGTTTGAGAGGTGGGTCTATAGTGAAGGAGGAAACATCCTTGAAGTACTCTAAGAGCGTCCCCCCGAAGCAGTCGAAGACGGTGAAGTGAGTTTTACCGATATCATCGCATCTCCGGGTCCCCCGCCCCATCATCTGTTCGAAAAGTATCCTGGACTTCACCGGCCTCAGGAACACTATGAACTCTAAGGCTGGGATGTCCACCCCAGTAGAGAGCATATCCACAGTGACCACAATCCCTGGTTTGGGGCGGTTTCTGAACTCACGGATACGCTGGAGGGGTCTATCCACGGTCGGGTTGCCGGTTATCTTCTGGACGAAGTCGTCGCCCCTGCCGAATACCTCCCTGCATATGCGCACTAATTGGTCCGCATGGGATATGTGTGGGAGGTCGTTCACAGCGAAGATCAGGGTCTTGGGGAACCTCCCGTATTTCTCCTCGTGCTCCAGGGCATATTTTTTGACCTCTTCTATGATCTTCCTGTTGCTGTCCGGGGAGGTGATCTTATGCTCCACCTGAGATGCGTCGAAGAACCTTTCGTCCTCTAAACTGTCCAGCTTCTCCAGGCCGGTCTCAGGGTCTATCTCCCCCACCCGCTCCCCTTCCCGAAGGAAAATACCGTTGATCCTCACCCCGGAGTGAATAGCTACGGCATCGTAATCGACGAGGTATCCATCCCTTACCGCTTCCTCATAACTGTAACGGAATACAGGTTCCCCGAAGTAAGCTACGGTGTGGGCTGCAGGCGTGGCGGTAAGGCCAATGGTAATGGCATCAAAGTAGTCCAACACCTCCCTCCACTTGCCCTCCTCCGTCGCTGTATACCCACGATGGCATTCATCGGCTATGACGACATCAAAGGCGTGGATAGGTATGTCCAACTTAGCAGCTTCAACCTCTTCTTCGGGTTCGTCGTCACGGGTCTCGAAGGCTTGTTCCCTTCCGAAGAGGTTGATCCGCATCCTCTGGATGGTGGAGATGTATACGAAGGCATGTGAAGGGCTGGGATGGGTGAGGTAGCTCTCGGGCAGCAGCTTGGGATCGAAACCCCTCACACCCTCTATGTCCTCTCTCTTAAAGCGCTGGCTGTAGACCTCGTAGACTTGGTCGAACTTGAACCCGGGTTCGGGCTCGAAGGCCTTAAAAGCCAAAAGCGCCTGAGCGGCCAAGGCACGCCTGTCCACTAAGAAAAGGATGCGCCTTGCGACGCCCGACTTCATAAGGCGATAGACCTGGGAGACCATAGTATAGGTCTTTCCCGTTCCAGTGGCCATCGCCACAAGTATCTTGCGCTTCCCCTGCGATATTGCCTCCTCTATGGCCCTCGTAGCCTCTATCTGATAATAGCGGAGCTTGGGATGCTGGTTCGGGTTTTCCTCAAACCAACGGCAACTTCTTTGAATGTCCTTTTGAAGCATCTCCCAAAGGGCTTCTGGAGTGTGAAAGT
The DNA here is from genome assembly GCA_964617575.1 of uncultured Dehalococcoidia bacterium. Lineage (GTDB taxonomy): Bacteria > Chloroflexota > Dehalococcoidia > SZUA-161 > CAYRBX01 > CAZTWH01. Next base: position 983 of record CAZTWH010000035.1, on the reverse strand, counting down.
TTGAAACCCTGCGGGAATAGCCCTTTTCCTCCCTTAGGTCTTGGAACCAGATGATTTTCCCGTTAGTAGAGTAGGCGAAGGGTACCTTAAAACCTCTGAAATTGAAAGAACTATGAGATATACCCCTCGCATAACGCTGTGCCTGGACCAACACATTCTGTGGTCCAAGGGATAGCCTCTTGGCCTCTATAACTCCTATGATATTCCCCTTATAGAAGAGAGCATAATCGACTGGACCTGTATTCGTAGGATATTCCTCAACTGCATGGTGGGTATATACACTGGGTAACACATCGGGTTTATAGGGGACGACCTCCCATCCCCAGTCCCTGAGTCTGGTATTAATCCTCCTCCTTCTTGTCTGCCGTTCGCTTTCCTTCATGATTCCATTTCTCTAATTCCCTAAGAGAGAGTTCCATAGTTATAGGTAAGGTCCTTGGTTCAAACTCTATAGGAGGCTCGATATCAACTTCCAAGGGACCTATCTTAAAACGGCGCAGCAAGGGGGATAACAACGAGAAAACAAGAATACCAGTGAGCAGGCTATAAGCCTGCCAGGATAGAGAATATAACAGAAGAACAAAAACCTCTACTCCTAAAAGGAGCATTATTACACAACCGCCCACTATTTTCTGCCAACGCCTCAAATGTCGAGGTGAACAGAACCACCATTGCCACCAAGTCGGTCTCATTCTAAAGTTCCAGATATATCCTAAAAGAGCTCTTGCTCTTTCGTGCCTTTGGTTTAGGGCTAAAGCTTCCATTAACTTACCTTTTGCTGAAAGGAGATCACCCATCTTGAAATAGAGTAACCCAAGCCAATAGAATACTTCGGCTTTAAATTTTTCTTCCTTACATCTCCTTAGAACCTTCTCCAAGTGAAGAATAATTAGGAGCATTTCTTTCCTAAGATTTCTTTCAGACTTTTGGAGGCTGTTTCCTAATACATGTTAACATATTATTGGACAAGTGATTTGACATGG
>CAZTWH010000034.1:0-7486 GCA_964617575.1 uncultured Dehalococcoidia bacterium | reverse complement strand
TCCGATAAGCTCCTCCTCCCCCGGAACACCGAGAAGCTTATATCCGGCACCGCTCGCTATTATCACCGAGCGAGATGAAAAATCCCCCATACTCGTGAAAACCATCTTTATATCCCCGTCAAGCTCAACACCCAGAACCTCCCCCCTTTTTATGAGGACGCCCGAGTTTACCGCATGGGACATAAACCTCGATGCGAGCTCGGAACCCTTTCCGTAAAAACCCGGGAAATTCTCTATAAACGGGGCATCAAGAACCTTTCCGCCCAGCTTCTCCCTCTCGAGGACAAGGACATTAAGACCGAGGCGCGCCCCGTATATACCGGCGGAAAGTCCCGCGGGTCCCCCACCTATCACAACAAGATCAAACATCCCCACCCCTTTTATCATATAATATTAGAAAAATGGGCTGTCTTTCAGGGATAAGGGTTATAGACCTGACACGGTACCTTGCCGGTCCGTACGCCACCTTCATCCTCGCGGATATGGGCGCCGATGTCATAAAAGTTGAGCCTGTGGAGCTTTCACCCGAGAAGGGAAGAGCCGTAGCCCCCCTATTCCAGCTCCCCCCACACAGGGGATACCAGCTCATAATCGAGAGAAATAAAAGGTCTATAGCCCTGGATATAACGAAGGACGAGGGAAGGGAGATATTCTACAGGCTCGTAAAGATATCGGATGTGGTTGTGGAGAACTTCAAACCGGGGGTCGCGGATAAGCTAAAAATATCCTACAGGTTCCTCAGGGAGATAAATCCGAAAATAATTTATTGCTCCATAACGGGATTCGGTCTAAAGGGTCCTTACAGGGAGCATCCCGCATTTGACCTTGTAGCCCAGTCGATGGCTGGGCTTGTCAGCATAACAGGCTTTGAAGGCAGACCCGCCATTTTCGGCTCACCCATATCGGATACCACGGCGGGGATGTTCGCCGTTATAGGCATACTCGGAGCTTTAAGGGAAAGGGATGCCTCGGGAGAGGGGCAGGAGGTATCCACATCTCTCCTATCCTCCGCATTCGCTATGGCTGTGCTCGAGGTGGGGGAGTATTTCATATCCGGCAAGGACCCCCTGCCAAGGGGTCTCGGTGAGAATCTGCCCATCGAGCCCTACAGGATATTCAGAACAAAGGACGGTTATATAGCAATAGCAGCCCCATATCACTTCGAAAAACTCTGCGACGCCCTTTCCCTCGAGGAGCTGAAGCGGGACGAGAGATTCAAAAATGTTGTGGAGAGGACGAAAAACGGCGATATCCTCGCATCCATAATCCAGAACGCCCTCAAGGAGAAGAGCACAAAAGAATGGATGGAGATATTCATGGAGAAGGGGATACCATCAAGCCCCGTAAATAAAATAAGTGAGGCTCTAAATCACCCGCAAATTCTTGCGGAAGAACTTATCGTAAAGTATCCGTATGAAGTGGGAGGGGAGATAAAGGGAATAAGAACGCCCATAAATATGAGCAGAACACCCATAGATAAATTCTCCCCCCCACCCCTCCACGGCGAGCATACAAAGGAGATACTGAATGAGCTGGGCTACTCAGAGGAGGAGATAAGAGAATTTGAGGAGAAAGGGATAATAAAGGGAATATAGGCGTCAGTTCTCCCTTCCCATATCGCTCATATATCAATATAATATTGGAGAGGTGAGCTTTAAGTTCAGGACGAAACCCGAATATGTTCCCTTTATGGTGATAGGCTGGGCTGACGCCGGATATGTTGGGATAAGGGGGATAGAGTATATAGAGGAGGAACTCGACGCCCAGCTCGTTGGGGAAATAGACCTCTCCCCCTATATCCCCATGCCCAAGAGCAGGATAGATAAGGGCGTTATGAGGAGGCTTGAGTTCCCAAAGGGCGAGCTATCCCTCCTCAGGGATGAGAGGATAATCCTTTTCAAAGGGGAGGTCCCCAAGATAAAACAGATAGAGCTCGCGAGGGAGATAGTTGAGCTCGCCCTCGAGCTATGCGTGAGAAGGATATATACAATAGGGGGATTTCAGGCTCCAACCCACCACCTCGATGAGCCGAGGGTTTTAGGTGTTGTGAATAAAGCGGAACTAAAAGAGGAGCTCTCCCTTTACGGAATAGATACCGAATGGGATTACTACGGAACAACGAGCATGAACGGGCTTATACTCGCCATATCCAAGGATGAGGGGATAGAAGGGATAAGCCTGTGGGGGGAGGTCCCTAATTATCTTGCGGGAATACCCTATCCTAAAATAACAAGAGCCCTCCTCCTCCCCCTATCAAATATGCTCAGAATGAATATAGATTTCAGCGACCTCGATGAGGAGGTGAGGGTTTCTCAGGAGAAAATAAATGATATAGTTGAGAATTTATCTGAATCTCACCCAGAGTTTAAAAGCTACCTCGAGGAATTGAGAAAAGATAGAGGCGGGATAGATAACCTTCTTAAAGAAATAGAGGATTTCCTCAGGGGTGAAGATGGCAGATGAGCTCATCTCCTACTTCAGGGAAGCGGAGGTCTTCTCCTTGAGGAGAAGAAAAAGGGAGATCCTTTTTGAGGCTAATAAGCTAAAGAGCATAAAAGAGGAGGAGGTCCAGGGTATTTCCCTCAGGGTGATCGAGGATGGGAAGCTCGGATTCTCATCATCAATGGGGAAATACGAGCCCGCGCAAATAATAGAGAGGGCAAAAGATACCTTAAAGCTCGGAATACCCGCATATATGGAGTTCCCGGGGGAGAGCAGCTTCGAAAAGGTGGATATATACGATGAAAAGGTCATGAATATGGAAGATGGGAGGCTCATAGATATGGGCTACGAGTTTATAGAGAAAGTGAGAGAAAAATTTCCCCAGATAACCCTTTATATAAGGATAGACAGGGGTGAGATAGAGGTTGAGATAAAGAACACGAGAGGACTTCGTGCGGGTTATAAAAAGAGCTTTATGAGTTTCTCCGCGGAGGGGGTTATTGTGAGGGGGGAGGATATTTTATTTGTGGGCGATGGGGAGGTATCTTCATCCCTCCCCGATATAGACCTTATCTACAGGGAGGTAATGCTACAGCTCGATAGGGCTAAAAGGAATGTTGAGATAAAGTCGGGAAGATACCCTGTCATCTTCTCCCCCCATGGCGTTCTATCCTGTTTTATCCCCCCTTTGATATCCGCTCTTAACGGCAAAAATGTTCTTAAGGGCTCATCTCCCCTTTCCGGGAGGGTGGGGGAGGTTGTTTTCTCGAGGAAATTCACCCTCATAGACGACCCTCTTGTGCCTCTAAGGGCGGGGACGAGACCTTTTGATGATGAGGGAGTGAGTTCGAGGAGGAAATTTCTTATAGAGAGGGGGGAGGTTAAGGGCTTCCTCCTTGATATAAGGACAGCTAAGAGGCTCGGGGAGGAGGGCGCGGGCAATGCTTCGAGGACGATTTTGACCCTCCCCTCCCCCTCCCCCTCATCCCTCGCGGTAGAGGAAGGTGGAGATGATATGGAAAGTATGATAAAAAATATAAAGGAGGGGGTGCTTGTGGAGGAAGTGATGGGGGCATCTCAGGGAAATGTGATGGGAGGGGAATTCTCGGGAAACATCCTTCTTGGCTATAAAATAGAGAATGGGGAGGTATCGGGGAGGGTGAAGGATACGATGATAAGCGGAAACATATATGAAGCCCTTAAAGATATAGTTCCGGGGAAGGGGAGAAGATGGGTCGGTTCGAACCTGGTCCCCCCTATTCTCTGCCCTTCCCTATCTATATCTTCAAGGGGGTGAGATGGATTTCAACAAATTTCTGGACGATATATTTGATGAAAAAAATTCCCTCCAGAGCTCCCTTCTCTCAAACCTTTCCCACCTTTCAAGGGAGGAGCTTTGTATATTTAAGGAGAAGTGGGCAAGAGCCCCCCTTGAGAGGAAGAGGGAGATAATAGAGAATCTCCTTGAGATAGCTGACGCCAATGTGGAGTTCGATTTCGACCCCATATTCAAAATATGCCTCGATGATGAGGATGGGGAGGTCAAGAAGAAGGCTATAAGGGGTCTTAAGGATTGCGATGACCTCTCCTTTATGAGGAAACTTATAAAACTGCTTCAGGATAAGGATGAGGGCGTAAGGGAGATGGCAGCATCCGCCCTCGGTGATTTCACCCTAAGAGCGGAGCTCGGGAAGTTGAGCAAGGAGGTCTCGGAATGCCTTGAAAAGGCGCTTTTAAATGTCCTTGAAGCTGATGATTCCCTCAGGGTTAAGAGAAGGGCTATAGAATCCTTAGGTCATTTCAGCAGGGAGAGGGTTAAGGAGGAGATAATAAAGGCTTACAGGAGCGGTGATAGGGAGCTAAGAATAGGAGCCATATATGCTATGGGGAAGAATTGCGACCCATCATGGATACCCTTCCTTATGGAAAGCCTCGAGAGCCATGACCCCGAGATAAGATATGAGGCTGCGAGAAGCTGCGGAGAGATAGGAGCAAAGAAAATGGTCCCGAAACTCATAAACCTCCTCAAGGACCCCGATGATGAGGTCAAGCTCATGACAATAATAACCCTCGGGAAGATAGGAGGGGAGGAAGCTTTAAGGAAGCTTAAGGAATGCCTCGAGGATGAGGATGAGCTCGTAAGGGAGGCTGCACAGGAAGCCCTCTCCTACATCTCATTCTGGAAAGACCCCCTGTCATTTGAGTGATTTCATAACCTTAGGGTCCTCATCCTGAAAAGAAGAGTTCCTATAAGGAGGGTTATGAATGTCCACCCAGCCATTATAAGAAGAGCACTTGATACTATATCGAGGGACGCCCCGAGGGATATAACACGCCTTGAGCTCTCGCATGCCCAGTAAAACGGGAAGAACTTGGCAAGACCCAGAAGAAAAGGATGCATCCCCTCAACGGGAAACCACGCGCCGGATATCATAGCCATGGGGACGAGAAATATCCAGCATAAAGGCTCACCCTGAGCATGGGTCCTCGCAAGGGAACCTATTATAAGACCGAAACCCAGGGAGGAAAGACCTATGAGGAAGAAGGATAAGAAGACAAGCCCTATATTGCCGACAACATGAAGACCCATGAGGAAGGCGAATACAAGGTAAATACCTATCTGAATAACTATAATGGGAACGAAGGCGAGATAATATCCCAGAATAAAATCCCTCCCCTTAAAAGGAGTTGTCATGAGCCTCCTTAAGAAACCCCTCTCCTTGTCCTCCGCCATAACCCTCACCACGGTCGGAATTATTATCATAAGCCCGTAGATTATCATCCCGGGGGCTAAGAAGTTGAAATAACTCCTCTCAACATCTATCTTGAGACCCTCGGCATTTATATCCACAGGTATCTCTATCCCCAGAAAAGCTATAAGGGAAGCCCTTATAATGGAAACAGCCCTTAAAGCAAACCATTGTTTCGTCTCATCATATACGACTTTTAGCGGTATCTTCCCCCCTCCCTCCACCTTCTCGCCAAAATCCTCAGGAATAAGAACATACCCCATTATATCCCCATCCTTTATCCTCTCCCTCGCCTCATCCTCACCTTCAAACTCAACAACCTCAAAGTAAGGGGCGTCAGGAGGAAATCTGGAGAGTATATCCTTGTAGCTTGTAGATACGGGGCTCCTATCCCTGTCTATAACGCCTATCCTCACCTTCCCCGCCTTCTCCTCTCCAAAAGCGAATCCGAAGATGAGCATGAAAGCTATCGGCATACCGAGAAGAAAGCCGAGAGCTATAGGGTCCCTCCATATCATGAGAAAGTTCCTCTTCGCAAATTCCAAAAACCTCATTCCCTTATCCTCTTCCCCGTAAGCTTTATAAATATATCCTCAAGGGTTGGCTCCTCCTTGATACAGGAGATGACCTCAAAGCCGCAGAGCCATAAAGCCTCCAGAACCTCCTTGAAATCTCCCCCCATAACCCTTATCTCCCCATCCCCCTCCTCAACCCTCCACCTTTTTCTTATCTCACCCATATCCCCCTCCCCCCTCACGCTTATCCTCAGAACACCCTCACCTCCATAAATCCTCTTAAGCTCCGAAGGCGTGCCAAGGGCTATCACCCTCCCCTCATCCATTATCCCCACCCTGTCGGAAAGCCTTTCAGCCTCCTCCATATAATGGGTGGTGAGGAGAATCGTCCTTCTCCCCTTCATCTCCTCTATATACTCCCATATAGCCCTCCTCGCCTGAGGGTCAAAGCCGAGCGTCGGCTCATCGAGGAATAAAACGGATGGCTCATGTATGAGGGAAAGGATTATGCTGAGCCTCCTCTTCATCCCCCCCGAATATTTCTTGACCATATCCTTAGCCCTTTCTTTAAGACCAAGCCTCTCAAGAAGCTCCAAGCCCCTCCTCTTTATCTCGGAGCCCGATATACCATAAGCCCTCCCGAAAAGATATATGTTCTCCCACGCGTTAAGCTTCTCCGAAAGTATGGTTTCCTGAGGAGAAACACCTATAACCTCCCTCACCTTATGAGGCTCCGATATTATGTCATACCCCATAACCCTCGCTGTCCCTGATGTCGGCTTTATAAGACAGGAGAGCATGTTTATCGTGGTCGTCTTCCCCGCCCCATTGGGACCCAGAAGGGAGAAAAGCTCCCCCTCCTCTATCTTAAGCTCAAGCTCCCTTACGGCTTTTATCCCGCCGAAATCCTTGGAGAGGGAGAAAGTCTCAACGCTGTACATCTCTTTTAATTATTTGAAGTTGGAACCCAAAATTGCAAGGTCTATGTAGTTTATAACGCCGTCCCCGTTAAGATCAGCCGAAGGGAAAAAGCCCCTGTCCCCCTTTCTGAGACCATAAACCCCTCTCAGAACCCTGAGGTCTCCTTCATCCACCCTCCCATCCCCCGTGATGTCCCCCGATACCCCTACAACGCACCTCACCGCGCAATCCCCCTTTATAAGACCCGGAACCTCAGAAACCTTTCCCGAAATCTCAACCCTCGCAAGGGAAACGCCGGAGAAAAGAAACCATGTCTCTTCTGCCTTTATGACCTTCACCCTGTAAGCTATATCCATCCCCTCCTCCATCTCGAATTCAAGGAGAGTTACCCGTTCATCCATCCCGGGCATGTATCTTGAGGCATCCGAAAGCCCCTCTATCCTCTCCACCCCCTTCTCAAGCTTCTCCCTGTAATCAAGAAGAAGGGAGGAGGCTTTATCGGGCATCTCTTTCAGGGCATCGGCAAATTTCAAGGAAAGGGCTTTCCCCCTGGCTCCGATAACTTTAAGACCCTCCGGAATAACCTCATAGACCCGAATGGGTCCTACCTCGCACCCCCTTAATAGCTCAGGGGGCTTATAGCGGAGGACAACCTCAAACTCCTCCCCCTCCTTTAAAGGCTTGCCATCAAGCTCGCGGGAGAAGCAATCAAAGTTTTCGGGAACAGGAGGAAGGACGGAAAAGCTCGCTCCCATTCCATCCGCCTCCACTTTATGTGAACCAATTCCCTCCGCTTTCAGCATGAAAACCACCTCCCCCGTCTCCCCACCCCTCAAGGATACCTCCCTTTCCCCCACA
>CAZTWH010000033.1:0-7493 GCA_964617575.1 uncultured Dehalococcoidia bacterium | reverse complement strand
GGAAGCTTACCGCTTCCATTCTTGCGAGGCTCTCGAGGAATGTTGGGGTTATACTTCTTCCGGGCTCCGGGATAAAGGAGATAGAGCTTTCTCCTTTTAAAGGGAGGCTTATTTCCCTTACCCTTCATTTTGAGGATGGGAGGGTGAAGAGGAAGCTCATAACATCTTCCGAGGTTCTATCCTCCTCCGAGCTTTCCGACCTTGCCTCCTCCATCATGGATGACATAAAGAGGGGGATATACACATCCGGGGAGCCTTTTAAGAACCTTATTCTTTCGGGCATAAAGGAGATGATGGGTGAGGACTTCATAATAGATGGTCTTAGGTATTTCCTCTCGAGCCCTGAATTTAAGGGTCGGGCATCGGAGGTTATAGAGTTATTTGAGAGGAGGGAGCCCATACTTTCCCCTATTCTTTCCGCGAAGGGAGAGGGTATAAAGGTTATAATAGGTGCCGGTGAGGGTATTCTTGATGAGATGAGCTTTGTTCTATCCTCCTACGGTATGGGGGAGGAATTTGAGGGTGTTCTCGGCGTGATAGGTCCTCTGAGGATGAGGTACAGGGAGGTTATATCGGGGGTTAGGTTCTTATCCGAGGTTATGGTTGAATTATGTGAGAAAATTATGGGGTGAGATTATGGAGGAGGAGAAGGTTTCTGAGGAAAAGAGGGAGGAGAATTCCGAGATAGAGGAGCTTAAGAAAGCTCTTGAGGAGGAGAGGGAGAGGGCTGAGAAGTATCTTGACAACTGGAAGAGGGCTGAGGCTGATCTTATAAATTACAAAAAAAGGGTTGAGATGGAGATGGAGGAGGTTAAGAACTTCGGGAATGCTGTTCTTGTTGGGAGCCTTCTTCCGATCCTTGACGACCTTGAGAGGGCTCTTGAAAATGTTGACGCCAAGCTTGCGGGCTTCACATGGGTTGAGGGGATAAGGCTTATATACAGGAAATTGAAATCGACCCTTGAGGCTCATGGTCTTGAGGAGATAAAGGCTGAGGGTGAGGATTTCGACCCGAATCTTCATGAGGCTATTATGTATGAGGAGGGGGAGGAGGGGAAGGTTCTTCTTGAGCTTCAGAAGGGATACAAATTCAAGGGAAGGGTTATAAGACCTTCCCTTGTTAAGGTTGGAAAGAAGGGGGGGTGATAGGATGGGAAAGGTTATAGGGATAGACCTCGGGACCACGAATAGCTGCATGGCTGTTGTCGAGGCTGGCGAGCCGAAGGTTATACCGAATGCGGAGGGTGGAAGGGTTACCCCGTCGATTGTTGCTATAGGGAAGAAGGGGGAGAGACTTGTGGGCATAACAGCCAAAAGGCAGGCTGTTATAAATTCCGAGAACACGATATACAGCATAAAGAGGTTTATGGGGAAGAAATTCACAGACCCGGGTGTCCAGAGGGACAAGGCTCATGTCCCGTATAAGGTGACGGAAGCTCCGAACGGTGATGTGAGGGTTATAATGGGTGGGAAGGAGTACAGCCCTCCTGAGATATCGGCTATGATACTTCAGAAGCTTAAAGCGGATGCCGAGGCTTATCTCGGTGAGAAGGTTACGGAGGCTGTTATAACGGTCCCCGCCTACTTCAATGATGCCCAGCGCCATGCTACAAAGGATGCCGGGACGATAGCGGGTCTTGAAGTTTTGAGGATAATAAACGAGCCGACGGCAGCAGCCCTCGCCTATGGGTTTGAGAAGAAGAAGGGGGGTCTTGTAGCTGTTTACGACCTCGGCGGAGGGACATTTGATATATCGATACTCGAGGTCGGTGAGGGTGTATTCCATGTGAAGGCTACCGCGGGCGACACCCATCTCGGTGGAGATGATATAGACCAGAGGATAATAGACTGGCTGTGTGAGGAGTTTAAAAAAGAGCACGGTATAGATTTAAAGCAGGACCGAATGGCTCTCCAGAGGCTTAAGGAGGCTGCCGAGAGGGCTAAATGCGAGCTCTCAACGGTTCAGGAGACGGAGATAAATCTCCCCTTCATAACAGCAGACGCATCGGGTCCGAAGCATTTAAATGTGGTTTTAACGAGGTCCAAACTTGAACAGCTCGTATATGACCTCATCGAGAAGACTCTCGGTCCATGCAGGCAGGCTCTTGAGGATGCCAAGGTAACCGCGAAAGATATAGATGAGGTTATACTTGTGGGCGGACAGACGAGGATGCCCCTTGTTCAGAGGATGGTTTCTGAATTCTTCGGGAAGGAACCCCAGAAGGGGATAAATCCCGATGAGGTTGTCGCCATAGGGGCAGCCATACAGGGCGCCGTCCTGAAAGGTGAGGTGAGGGATATACTCCTCCTCGATGTCACACCCCTAACCTTGGGTGTCGAGACGCTCGGCGGTGTTATGACCCCTCTTATCCCGAGGAACACGACCATACCTACGAGGAAGAGCCAGATATTCACAACAGCAACGGATAACCAGACTGCTGTCGAGATTCATGTTCTTCAGGGAGAAAGACCGATGGCTGCCGACAACAAATCCCTCGGAAGATTCATCCTCGACGGAATACCCCCTGCGCCAAGGGGCGTCCCCCAGATAGAGGTGACATTTGATATAGACGCAAACGGAATACTTAATGTGAGCGCCAAGGACCTCGCAACGGGCAGGGAGCAGAAAATAGTAATTCACCCATCATCCGGTCTTACCAAGGAAGAAGTCGAGAGGATGAGGAAGGAAGCCGAGATGTACGCCCAGGAGGATGCGAGAAAGAGGGAGGCGGCTGAGGTGAGGAACAACGCCGATACCGCTGTATACGCTGCCGAAAAACTCTTAAGGGAGCACGGGGATAAAATACCACCTGACCTGAAATCCCAGGTCGAGGGTAAAATAAAAGAGGTGAGGGAAGCCCTTTCCGGGGATGATATAAATAAAATAAAGAGTCTCACACAGGAGCTCTCGGAAGCCATGGCGAGGGCTGGAGCGACGCTATATCAGCAGCCAACGGGTCCGAAAGCTCCTGAGGAGGGGAAAACCATAGAAGGAGAGTATAAGGAGGGAGGATGAAGATAAAGTGTCCGTGGTGCGGAAATGAGGGGGAGGCGAGGGAGGGGGAATTTGAGGGACCCTACGGCAAAATAAAGGAGAAGAGGTGCGGGGTTTGCGGGAATCTTATCTCAACAAGGCTTGAGGGGATTCCAGAAGAAATAATAAAGGAGGCGAAGTGAAGGAAGAGGTTCTTCCGGAGGGAAGGATAACGCCCGAGATACTCGAGGACTGGAAGAAGAGAATAGGACTTGACCTCAGAATAGGAAACATCTTCAACACCCTCGCAAGCTATGAAGCCATAAGGAATTATGTTAACGGCATAGGCGATATTAATCCCCTTTTCAGGGATGAGGAATATGCGAAAAAGACGAGGTATGGCGCCCTCGTAGCTCCCCCGAACTGGCTCATGAGCGTATTCCCGACATGGGTTCTTCAGGGGCTCCCCGGCGTTCACGCCTTCCATTCCGGAGGCGATTTTGAATTCTACCGCCCGATATATGTGAATGACAGGATAACCCCTAAGTGTAAATTCACGGGATTTGATGTGAAGGGGAGCAGGTTTGCGGGTATAACCGTATTTGAATACCAGAGGTCGGAGTATTACAACCAGAGGGGGGAGCTTGTAGCCAAAGTGGACCTCTGGCTTATAAGGGCTGAGAGGAGGAGGGCGAGGGAGAAGGGGAAATATTCCGAGATAAAGCTTCCCCATCCCTGGACGGAAGAGGAGCTTGAGAAGGTTGACGAGGCTGTATTAAGCGAGAAGGTGAGGGGGAGCGAGACCCTGTGGTGGGAGGATGTTGAGGTTGGGGAGGAGCTCCCCGAGGTTGTCAAGGGTCCTCTCGGTCTTACGGACATGATAGCTTACTGTATAGGCGCGAACCCTGTCGGCGCTATGGCTCATGGGGCTCAGCTCAGGGTTTACAAGAAGCACCCCGCTTGGGGGTTCAGGGACCCCGAGACCTATGCTTGGGAGCCGATATATGCGGTTCACTACAACAAATATGCCGCGAAGGGTGCGGGTCTTCCCTATCCCTATGATGTCGGGGTTCAGAGGCACGGGTGGCTTATAAGCTTCATACTCAACTGGATAGGCGATGAGGGATGGATAAAGAGAAACTATGCCGAGTACAGGAGATTTGTATATCTCTCCGATGCCGTATGGTTCAAGGGGAAAGTTGTGAGGAAATACATAGATGAGAACGGGGAGCACTGTGTTGATATAGAGACCCATGCCATAAACCAGAGGGGGGAGGATGTTATGCCGGGCTTCACGACAGTAATACTCCCCTCCAAGACGGGTTCATTCCCCGTTGAGAAGAGGCTTCCCCCTCCCGAGTGCAGAGGAACGGGAAAGTGATATGGGAAATCCTCCCGGCGCCTCAGGAGGAAATAGATCCTGACCCCTTGATATCAATCCTTCTCTACAACAGGGGTGTAAGGTCGAGGGAGGAGGCTTTGTCTTTCCTGTCATGCTCGGAGAAACTCCTCGGGGACCCCTTTCTCCTCCCGGGGATGGAGATTTCGGTTCACAGGATAATAAGGGCGATTTTGAGGGGGGAGAGGATAGGTATTTATGGGGATTTTGACGCCGATGGTCTTACGGCGACGGCTATTTTATACCTCGGGCTTAAGGAAGCTGGCGCCGATGTCATCCCGTATATCCCCAGCAGAATAGATGAGGGACACGGTCTGAATATACCTGCCGTTAAAGGGCTTATAGATAGTGGTGTTAGCCTGATAATAACAGCCGATTGCGGAACAACCTCCATCCCGGAAGCCCAGTTCCTAAAAAAAACGGGGATAGACCTTATAATAACGGACCATCACTGGGTTCCGCCCGAACCTCCCCCATGTCTTGCATGCATAAACCCAAAGGCAGATTCCCGATATCCGTTCAGGGAACTCTCGGGGGCGGGAGTAGCCTTCAAACTCATTCAGGCGGTTTTTTCATCCCTCGGTAGAGATGACTTTATGAAATATATAGACCTCGCAGCCATAGGAACGGTCTCGGATATGGTCCCCCTCCTCGGTGAGAACAGGTTTTTCGTGAAGAAAGGGCTTGAGTTTATAAATAGAGGAGGGAATAACGAGGGCTTGAGGGCTCTTATAAGGAAAGCGGGTATAAAAGAACTCACACCCCACCTCATTTCATGGGCTGTAGCCCCGAGGCTGAACGCGACAGGTAGGCTCGATAGTCCCGCGGAAAGCCTAAACCTCCTTATAGGAGAAGGGGATGCCGATGAGCTCTCCGAAATCCTCGAGAAAAAGAACCGTGAGAGGCAGAGGCTCACAAACGAGATCTTTACCGAAATAAAGAGCAGAATAAAAAAACCTCACCCCATCATAATAGAGGGGGGAGAATACCCTCCCGGCATAATAGGAATAGTGGCGGGAAAACTCGTGGACGAATTCTACAGACCCTCGATAGTTATGGAGATAGGGGAGGAGATAAGGGGAAGCTCCCGAAGTATCCCCGAGTTCAACATGATAGAAGCCCTGTCAAAAATAAAAAACCTTTTCAAAAAATTCGGAGGTCACCCGAGGGCAGCGGGATTTGTTATGGAGAAAGAGAAGCTCGATGAGTTCAGGGAGAAGATAACGGAAATCGCTCATGAAACCCTGGGAGAGAATGTCGAGCCAAAGGTGAGGATAGATGCGGAGGTATCCCCGACGGATATAGGCAGGAGGATAGGGAAAATCCTCGACCTTTTATCCCCCTTCGGTGAGGGGAACCCCGAGCCCACCTTCCTCACGAGGAACATAGAGGTCAGGGAAGCCCTTTCAAGAGGAGATAACCTTGTCCTTAAGCTAAAAGATAAAGATTTCGTATGGGACGCCATCGGCTTCTCGATGGGAGACAGGCTTGACGATGTAAGGGACAGGATCGACATAGTTTATAACTTCAAAAAAGAGGAAGAAAGGCTCATTTTGAAGATAATAGATATGAGATGAAAAGGCTCTTCCTCATCCTCCTCATCCTCTTCATAACATGCGTCCCCTCAAACGAGGGGAAGGTTATAAGGGTTATAGACGGGGACACCGTTGATGTTGAATTCGGAGGCTTTCTGTTTAGGAGAATAGAGAGGGTCAGGCTTTTAGGAATAGACGCCCCCGAAAGGTGGGAGCCCTTATATCTTGAGGCTAAAAAAGAGCTTGAAAAACTCGTCCTCGGGAAGACGGTGAGGCTTGAGGGAGATATAGAGGAAAGGGACAGATACGGGAGACTCCTTCGCCACATATATGTGGACAGCATTTTCGTCAACGCCGAGCTTATAAAACTCGGTCTTGCGAGGGCTAAATTTTACCCCCCGAATGTGAAATACAGAGAGCTATTTTATAAACTTGAGAAGGAAGCTAAGGAAAAAAGGAGGGGGATATGGAGATGAGGGTTAAGGGGATGAAAGACATCCTCCCCCCCGATATGGATAAGTTCAGAAAAATAGAGGAGGTTTTTGTAAGAAAATGCAGGGCTTGGGGATATGAGGAGATAAGGACACCCACAATAGAATACCTCTATCTCTTCACATCCGCGGGAACTCTAACACCATCCATGCTCTCATCCGTTTATTCCTTTTTGGACTGGGATGGATGGAGCGGTGAAAGGGTTGTCTTAAGACCGGACGGAACAATACCCGCGGCAAGACTTTTCATAGAGAACAAAAAACCGAGAAGACTTTTCTATGTCGAGAACACCTTCTCCTTCCTCGGAGATGAGAGGGAGAGGTGGCAGTTCGGAGCAGAGCTTATAGGCGAGGGGGAGGATATAGAAATCCTCTCCCTTTTCACGGAGATCCTAAGGGCTCTCGGTATAGAGCCCTTCCTCAGAATATCCCATATGGGCATTTTAAAGTCCTATCTCGGCGAAGGTCTTGAGGAATTTCTCGAGGGGAAGAGGGAGGTCCCGGATATCAAGGGGAAAAGGGGTTTTTTAAAGAACCTTAAAGCCATACTTAGCGTAGAGGATGAGAAGCCGTTTACGGAGCTCGATGAAATCCTCAAGTTCCTCGAGGAGCAGAATATATCCTACGAGGTTGACATATCCATGAGGGCTGGATTTGAGTATTACACCGGTTTTATGTTTCAGGCTTTTTATGAGGGGAAAAGGCTCGGCGGGGGCGGGAGATACGATGAGCTCATCCCCCTCCTCGGGGGAGGAAACTTCCCCGCCTGCGGATTCGCCTTATACTTTGATAGCCTGAAGGAATTCATTAGGCCAGACGGGAGAAAAATAAGGGTTAAAGTTCATGATAAATCCTTCAGAAAACTCCTGCCCCTTATCAGGGAGATGGAGGGGAGGGGGTATGGGATAATTTATTCGGAGGAGGCTGATATTGAGGTCTTCCCCGATTCCTTCCTTGTTGGCTCTGAGAAGATAGATAATGTCGAGGAGGTGATAAAGTTTCTGGGGTTATAAAAGTAGCCCTTCCGAAGGGGAGGCTGCAGGAGAAGACGGGGGAGCTTCTGAGCTCCTCAGGTATAAAGATTTCTGGATATG
>CAZTWH010000032.1:0-7515 GCA_964617575.1 uncultured Dehalococcoidia bacterium | reverse complement strand
TGAGGGAGAGGGGGATAAGGGCTGATATATCCTTTGGTGATAGAAGCCTCAAATCCCAGATAAGGACTGCGGATTCTAAGAAATTCCGCTTCGCCCTGATTATAGGCGAGGATGAGATTAAGAAAGGAAGATTTATATTAAGGGACCTCGAGAGGGGAGAGCAGATTGAAGTCGGAACATCGCCCGATGATATAGAGGAGGTTTTAAAATATAAATGGGATGATAGAGAAACTTGAGCTTATGGAGAAAAGATACGAAGAGATAATAGACCTCATCTCGCGGGATGAGGTTTTAAGGGATCCTTTGCGCCTTCAGGAGCTCGGTCGGGAGAAGGCTGAGCTCGAGGAGGTATTGGGGCTATACAGGAGATACAAAAAGGTTCTGAGGGACCTTGAGGATGCGGAGGCTCTCCTCAAGGAAGATGACGATGAGATAAAGAGATTCGCGCGAGAGGAGAAGAAGAGGCTTGAGAATGAAAGGGAGAGACTTGAGGAGGAGATAAAAATAAAACTCCTCCCCAAGGATCCCTATGATGAGAGGGATGTTATAGTTGAGATAAGAGCCGGTGCGGGAGGCGAGGAGGCTTGTCTTTTCTCCGCGGACCTTTTCAGGATGTACACGAGATACGCCCTCTCAAAGGGCTGGGAGATAGAGGTTCTTTCCAAGAATGAGACGGGGCTCGGCGGTTTTAAGGAGATAATATTTGAGGTGAAGGGGAGGGGGGCTTACAGCAAGCTCAAATATGAAAGGGGGGTTCACAGGGTTCAGAGGATACCGATAACCGAGTCGGGGGGGAGGATACATACATCAACGGTGACGGTCGCCGTCCTCCCCAAGCCCGATGAGATAGAGATAAATATAAAACCCGAGGACCTAAAAATTGAGACATTCAGGGCGCAGGGAGCGGGAGGACAGCATGTGAATAAGGTTTCAACAGCGGTAAGAATAACCCACCTGCCCACGGGCATAACCGTATCATGTCAGGATGAGAGATCCCAGTACAGGAACAAGGTGAGAGCCCTCTCCATACTCAGGGCGAGGCTCTTCGATATGGAGAGGAAGAAGAGAAAGAGCGAGATAGATGCTGAGAGGAGAGCACAGGTTGGAACAGGAGAGAGGGCTGAGAAAATAAGAACCTATAACTTCCAGCAGGGAAGGGTCTCCGATCACAGGATAGACCTCACGATATACAACCTCGAAAGCATCCTCGACGGGGAGCTCGACCAGCTTATCGAGCCATTAATGCTCGCCGAGAGAGAGAAGCTCCTGGAGGAGAAGGTGGGATAAAATTAGAGGAAGCGTTAAGAAGAGCCTCCCTCCTCCTAAAAAAATCGGGAATAGAAGAGGCTAATATAGAGGCAAGGCTCATATTCGAAAAAGCCCTGGGACTCAAAACCGAAAAGCTTTTCCTCCTCAGGGAGATAGACGATAAAAGCTGGAGAAGAATAAGAAGGCTGATCTCAAGGAGGATTAAGGGAGAGCCCATTTTTTATATAACGGGCAGGAGGGAGTTCTACGGGATAGAACTCGAGGTGGAGAAAGGTGTATTCATACCGAGACCCGAGACGGAAAAGCTCGTCCAGAGGGTTATAGATGAGGCGAAAAATCTCGAGAAGCCGAAAATAGCGGATGTGGGGACGGGATGCGGCGCAATAGCAATAGCCATAGCCTCGAATGTAAAGGATGCCCTGATTTATGCGATAGATATATCGGATAGGGCTATAAGGCTCGCGAGAAGAAATATAAAAAGGCTCGGGATTAAAAACATAAAGCTCCTGAAAGGAGACCTCCTTACACCCCTTCCCACCAAGGTCAACATTATAGTCGCAAACCTTCCCTATATAAGGGATGATGAGCTAAAAGCCCTGCCGAGGGAGATAAGGGAATACGAGCCTCCGGAGAGCTACATGGGAGGCGAGGACGGTCTTCTATTTATAAGGCGCCTCCTTGAGGATGCGGACTTATATCTTGAGGACGGCTCCATATTCCTTGAGGTCTCAACTTCAACAGGCGAAGGGGCTCTTCAAATAGCGGAGGAGAAATTCAAGGGAAGGGATATAAAGCTTGAGGATAACATCCTTATTATAAGTTAGGGTTTTTAAGCTGGAGATGTTTCCCCTCCGTTTTAACGGATGGCGAATATATAAGTTTTGCTTTCTGAAGCTCCTTTATATTCGAAGCTCCGCATATACCCATACAGACTTTGAGGGCTCCGACGAGGTTAAGGGTCCCATCCGTCCTCGATGATGGTCCGAAGAGGAGTTCCTCGAGGGAGCATGTCCTCCCAACCTTAACCCTCGTCCCCCTCGGCAGGGAGGGATGGAAGGTTGACATCCCCCAGTGATATCCGCAGCCCGGCGCCTCATGGGTTGATGCGAATAAAGAGCCGAGCATCACCGCATCGGCGCCGGCGGCTATAGCCTTGCATATATCACCGCTGTTCCTGAAACCCCCATCCGTTATAATGGGAATATATCTTCCCGTTTCCTTAAAATAATCATCCCTCGCCCTCGCGGAATCCATTGTGGCGGTTATCTGGGGAACTCCAACTCCGAGAACCTCCCTCGTGGTGCACGCGGCTCCCGGACCAACTCCTATAAGGACCCCATCTATACCCGTCTCCATAAGCTCCCTCGCCGCGCTGTAGCTCACACAGTTCCCAACAACTATCGGAACCTTTAAACTCTCCTTGAGCTCGGATAATATAAGACCCCTGGGGCTTCTTGATATATGACGGGCTGTTGTTACAGTCGACTGGACAAAAAGTATATCCATCCCGGCTTCAAGGGCTATTTTTGAGAACTTCTTTGTGTTCTGAGGCGTTATCGCGACGGCGCATACAACCCCTCCCCTCTTTATAGCCTCCACCCTCTCACCTATAAGCCTCTCCTTTACAGGCTCCGAATATATCTTCTGGAGGAGGGAGGTAGCCTCCTCATCCGAAGCCTGAGCTATCTCCTCAAGAACCTCACGGGGGTCATCGTATCTCGTCTGAATGCCTTCAAGGTTGAGAACAGCAAGCCCCCCCAGCCTCCCCATCTTTATCGCAAAATCCACATCCACAACACCATCCATAGCAGAAGCTATTATGGGGAAGGAGAACTTAAATCCCCCTATCTCAAAACTCGTATCAACAAGCTCGGGATTTATAGTCACATCCCCCGGAACTATGGATACATCATCAAAACCGTAAGCCTCCCTGAGCTCCATCTTGATTAAAAAATAAAAAATGGATGATGAAAAGTCAACTTCATAAACCTTATAATTTAATTGATGAGGGAGGCTATCCTCTATGAGAAGCTCCCGGATAAAAGGGTGAGATGTCATGTATGTTCATGGCACTGCACCATAAATGAGGGAAAGTTCGGCGTCTGTAGAACCCATTATAACTCGAATGGAACCCTTTTCGCTTTAAATTACGCCCAGGTATCATCCATGGCTGTGGACCCCATAGAGAAGAAGCCCCTTTTTCACTTCTACCCGAAAAGCCTCGTTTTCTCCCTGGGGGGATGGGGGTGCAATTTCCACTGCCTCCACTGTCAGAACCATGAGATATCCATGACGACACCCTGGAATGGGGGATACGGCTCGCGGAAATTGACCCCGGAGGAACTCGTGGAGCTCGCAAAGAGATATAAATGCGAAGGAATAGCCTGGACCTATAATGAGCCGGGGATATGGCTGGAGTATACCCTGGAGGGGGCAAAGCTGGCAAAAAAGGAAGGTCTTTATACGGTGTATGTCACGAACGGCTTTCTATCAGAGGAAGCCCTTGACCTCATAGGTCCCTACCTTGACGCCTTCAGGGTTGATGTTAAGGGATTCAGGGATGAATTTTACATGAGACTATGCAGGGTAAAGAACTGGAGGAAGGTTCTCGATATAACGAAGAGGGCTAAGGATAAATGGGGGATGCATATAGAGGTTGTGACGAATATAATACCCGGCTGGAACGATTCGGATGAGGAGCTCAGGGATATAGCGAGGTGGATAAGGGATGAGCTATCCCCCCTTATACCATGGCATATAACAAGATTCTATCCCCATCACAAGCTTTCGAACCTCCCCCCGACACCCATATCAACCCTTGAAAAAGCCTACAGGATAGGGAAGGAGGAGGGATTGAAATTCATATACATAGGTAATGTCCCCGGGCACGAATTTGAGAACACATATTGCTATTCATGCGGGAAGAAAGTTGTGGAAAGATACGGATATTCGACGGAAATTCTCGGGCTTTCGGGCTCAAAATGTAAGTTCTGCGGCTCCGAACTCTATTTCAGGACAGGGAGGTGAGGAGATGGGAGTAGTTATGGGATGCATAGTTCCCCATCCACCCATAATAATCCCTGAGATAGGGGGTGGGAGGGAGGAAGAGGCTATTTCGACCATAAAGGCTATGTGGAAACTTAAAGATATAGTTGGAGCAAAAAAACCCGAGCTCTTCTTCATAATAAGCCCCCACGGAACCTATCATTATGAGGCAATGGGCGTGGCTAAGGCGAGGAAGCTGAAGGGCAGTATGAGGACATGGGGCGCTATGGGTGTTGAAATGGAGTTCGATAACGACCTCGAGGCTGTGAGAATCCTCGAGGAGGAGTGCGAGAGGGCGGGCATACCCATAAAGTCCATAGGGGATAGAAGCTATGACCTCGATCACGGTGTTATGGTCCCGATGTATTTCCTCGCCGAAGCTTTAAAGGGTATCCCCATGGTTCCCCTCACCTTCTCATGGCTGCCTTTAAAGAGCCATTTCGAGTTCGGGAGGGCTATAAGGAGGGCTTCCGAGAGACTGGATAAAAGGGTCCTTGTTGTGGCGAGCGGGGACCTCTCCCACAGGCTGACACCCGGCGCGCCCGCGGGATTTGACCCCCTGGGTAAGGTCTTCGATAAAAAACTCGTCGACGCCTTAAAAGAACTCGATATAAAGGAGATACTCGATATGGACCCCGACCTCATAGAGAGGGCTGGCGAGTGCGGCTTAAGATCAATAGTCATACTCCTCGGCGCTATAGAAGGGCTTCCCTTGAAGCATGAGATACTATCCTATGAGGGTCCCTTCGGCGTGGGATACCTTGTCGCATACTTCGATGTCCAGAACCCCCACCCCGTAGTCGAGCTCGCAAGGAAAGCCGTCGAGAAGTATATAAAGGAGGGGAAGATAATAAAGCCTGAAAATCTCACCGATGAGATGAAGGAGAGGGCTGGCGTCTTCGTTTCGATAAAGAAGAGGGGGGAGCTGAGGGGATGTATAGGGACATTTGAACCAACGAGGAAGAATGTAGCGGAGGAGATAATATACAACGCCATAAGCTCCGCAACAAGGGACCCGAGATTCCCGCCCGTAACAGAAGACGAGCTCCCCGAACTTGAATACAGCGTCGACATATTGAGCAAGCCCGAGCCCGCGAGCATAGATGAGCTCGACCCGAAAAAATACGGGATCATAGTGGAGAGCGGTGTAAAAAGAGCGCTCCTTCTCCCTGACCTTGAGGGGGTGGAAACGGTTGAGCAGCAGATAGATATATGTAGGATGAAGGCGGGCATATCACCCGACGAGCCGATAAAGATATATAAATTTGAAGTTCGGAGGTACAAATGAAGGAGAAGCTTGTGAGATTATCCGAGGTCAGGGAAATAGAGGGGTTTGAGCCTCCCCACCACACGCTCACCGTCGATAGAAAACTTGTAGATAAAGAGGATGGGGCTAAAAATTTCGCCATCTGGCATGGGGAGGTTGGTGTCGGAGGGGTTGCCGAGGTTCACTCCCACAGGATGGAACAGGCTTTCCTCATCCTATCAGGAAAAGCCCTTTTCGAGATAGAGGGGAGAAGATATGAGCTATCCCAGGGCGACCTCATTTTCCTCCCATCATGGCTCCCCCACGGCATTAAATCCATAGGAGAAAAGCCTCTCGAGATACTCATATTTATGGCACCTCCCCCGGAAAGCCTCGAGGAATGGAAAAGATGAGGGTTTCCATAAGGGTTGAAGATATAGAGCTCGCGGGGGAATTATCCCTTCCCGATGCGGATAGAGGCGTGATCCTCTGCCACCCCCATCCCCTTTACGGAGGCAGTATGGACAACAATGTCATAATCTCCGTATTCAACGCCCTCGAGGAAGCAGATATAGCCTCCCTCAGGTTCAATTTCAGGAGCGTGGGCGGAATATTGGGGGGTGAGAGGGAGGACCTCGATGCCGCCATAAACTTCATGATGGATAGGGTGAAGAATATAGGTCTTTTCGGATATTCCTTCGGAGCCTCCGTAGCTATAAGCTTCCTCGAGGACGATAGGGTAAAGGCTATATCCCTATCATCGCCCCTTCCCGAATACCTTGAGCCTGCAAAAACAAAAAAGCCCCTGCTTATAGTATGTGGGGGGAGGGATTTTATAGCTGATCCCGTGAAGGTGGAGGAGAGGGCGGAAAAGCTCGGAGCTCGGGTGGAGGTCATAAAGAGGGCTGATCACTTCTGGTGGGGTTTTGAGGATGAGCTTGCCAGAAAAGTCGTAGATTTCTTCCGAGAAAATCTCTAAAACTTTCGTCCCGGAAATAAAGGAGATGGGAGGGGCACTTGCAGTCCGATGAGCCGAATTTAAGGACAGGTATTAAGGCTCCGAGATTTTTTATGGCTTCCGCGAGCTCGCACTCCCCCCGCTCGCCCACCCATATCTCGCAGAGCTTCGCATTCTCCAGAAGATAATCTATATGCCACCTCTTCCTCCCGCCCTTTATATATCTTCTGAATCTTCCCTCCCCCCCGCTTCCCACATACAAATAAAAACCCGCTTGAAATCTGAATATCCCGAGCTTCCCGACCTCTATCTCCGCCTGAGACGGGAGCTTCAGAACAAGTACATAAACACTTCCCATCACCCTTTATGATAGACTTTCTTTGGGATGTTTATAATATCGGCGATAGTCGTATTCCTCGATCAGCTCTCAAAGTTCATAATAAGGACATACCTCGAACCGGGAGATATAATAGGCGGGACCTTCGCCATAACATATGTGACGAATAAAGGGGGCATTTTCGGCATCCTTCACGGATGGGGGTTTATCTTCACTATGGCGGCTATTATAGGCATCGTGGTCATCCTCATCGCCCTCAGGTCCATAAGGTCGAAAGCCATAAAAATTGCCCTCTCCCTCGCCCTCGGGGGCGCTATAGGAAATCTAATAGACAGGATAATTTTCGGTGAGGTTCTCGATTTCATAAAACTCGGTTTCTGGCCCGTATTCAATATAGCTGACGCCTCGATAACCCTGAGCATGGTGATAATCGTCCTCTATTTCATATGGGGGAGGAGATGAGGGAGCTCGAGATAAAAGGTGAGGGGAGACTCGATGTTGTTGTATCAAAAGGGGCGGGCATATCAAGGTCCCACGCCCAGAAGCTCATAAAGGAGGGATTTGTGGAGGTGGACGGGAGAAGAGAGAAGCCCTCAAAAATTCTTAAGGGGAATGAAAGGGTGAGGGTCCTAATCCCGCCTCCCCGGAAGATAGAGCTTG
>CAZTWH010000031.1:0-7526 GCA_964617575.1 uncultured Dehalococcoidia bacterium | reverse complement strand
GATATTATGTCAACACCCGTTTCTGCGATGTTTCTCACATTATCCAGGTTCACTCCGCCCGATGCCTCTATGACAGCCTTCCCCCTTCCCATTTCGACGGCTTTTCTCATATCATCGATACTCATATTATCGAGCATTATGACATCAGCCCCCGCCTCCAGGGCGTCCCTGAAATCCTCGAGATTCTCGACCTCTATCTCAACCTTAAGGTTAAGGGGATTTCTCTCCTTAGCAAGCCTTACTATCTCCTTTACACTTTTGCCCTGCGCCCTCAGGACCTTTATATGGTTATCCTTTATAAGAATCCCGTCCCCGAGGGACATCCTGTGATTCATCCCGCCCCCCACCCTCACCGCATATTTCTCAAGAAGCCTCATGCCGGGTATTGTTTTTCGGGTATCTGCTATCCTTGCCTTTGTCCCCCGGACAGCCTTTACGAATTTACTCGTCATCGTGGCTATACCTGAGAGGTGCTGAAGGAAGTTTAGGGCTGTTCTCTCAGCCATAAGGATGGACCTTGCTCTCCCGTGCACTTCAGCCACAACATCTCCGGGGCTTAAGGATGAGCCGTCTTCTTTAAGAACCTTGAACTTAATATCCGGGTCAATGGTCTCAAAAACCCTTTTTGAGACGAAAATTCCCGCCACAACCCCCTCCTCCTGCGCTATAATCTTCGCCTTCACATCGACATCGGGGAGGAGGGAGGATGTGGGGTCTCCGAAGGGGAGATCCTCCTTAAGAGCCCTTTCTATTACCTCCTGAGCAAATCTATCCATCTTTTCTGAAAACTATATGTTTCTGCCAATCCGGGGATGAGTTTGGGAAATCAACCCTGAAGTGGGTTCCCCTTGATTCCTCCCTTATGAGAGCTGCTTCAGCCATTAGCCTTCCCGTCAGTATCATATTATAGAGCTCCCATGATGGTCTATCGCGGGGCTCTATCATCCCCTCCCACCCCTTCAGAACCCTGAGAGCTGATAGAAGCCCATCCCCGCTCCTCTCTATCCCCACCTTCTCCCACATAAGTTCCTGAAGGCTGGATAGGCTTAAGGGCTTTTTTATCTCACCATGGTCTTTTAATTTGAAATGCTCCTTTGAAGGCTCAGCCCTCCCGGAACCCCTTTTTATCCTCTCCATTATTCTCTTCGAGAAAACCACAGTTTCGAGAAGGGAGTTTGATGCGAGCCTGTTTGCGCCGTGAACCCCTGTTGCGGCGACCTCCCCGCATGCGAAAAGACCCTCTATATTGGTCTCGCCCCAGAGATTTGTCCTCACTCCCCCTATCATATAATGGGCTGCCGGGGCTACGGGTATGGGCTCCTTTGTTATATCTATGGAATGTTCGAGGCAGAACTTATATATGTGGGGGAATCTTGCTATTATCCTGCTCGATGGTATCCTTGAGAGGTCGAGATAAACCTTGCCCCTCTCCATCTCCTTGAGAATAGCCCTCGATACAACATCCCTCGGAGCAAGGTCAGCGAGGGGGTGATATTTTTTCATAAAGGGCTCCCCATCTTCATTTATAAGAACCCCTCCCTCCCCCCTCACAGCCTCAGTTATGAGAAAAGCGGGAACTCCGGGGAGCCTGAGAGCTGTGGGATGAAACTGGAAAAACTCCATATCCATGATTTCAGCGCCAGCCCTGTAAGCTAAGGCGACGCCGTCTCCCGTTGCGACCTCGGGATTTGTTGTGAACTTAAAGAGCCTGCCCGAGCCTCCCGTGGCGAGGATTACATATTTGCACCTGTATTCATCGACCATGTTGGTTAGGCAATCAAGAGCTCTAACACCGTATATCTTCCCGTCTCTCACGAGGAGTTCCGTAACAAGGGAGTATTCGATTATCGTTATATTCTCCCTCTCCCTGACCCTCCTCCCGAGGGTCGTCTCTATCATCTCGCCCGTGGCATCACCACCCGCATGGAGAACCCTCGGAACGCTGTGGGCAGCCTCCCTCGTCAGGGCTATCTCCCCTTCAAGAGTATCGAACCTCACGCCAAGCCTCACAAGGTCAAGTATTCTGTCAGAAGCCTCCTCGACGAGAACCTCAACTGCTTCGGGGTCGCAGAGACCCGCGCCCGCGGCTATCGTGTCCCTGAAATGGAGCTCGGGGGAATCATCCTTCCCTATGGGAGCGGCTATACCGCCCTGCGCATATTTCGTGTTGCACTCATCAAGGCTACCCTTCGTCAGAATAAGAACCTTCCCGAGCTCGGATGCTAAAATGGCTGAGTAAAGACCAGCTATCCCGCTCCCTATTATGATAAAATCGTACTCTAAAGGTTTCTTCCACAGCATTTCTTGTATTTCTTCCCGCTACCACAGGGGCATGGGTCGTTCCTGCCAACTTTCCTCGGAGCCTCCTTCTTTTTCTCCATCCTCATTATCGTGTAAACAACATCCTTCTTAACACTGTAAAGAAGCCTCTCGAAAGCATCATGGGCTTCCTTCCTGTAAACAATGAGGGGATTAAGATTTGCGTAGGCGTAAAGACCGGCGCTCCTCCTCATGTTCTCAAGATGGGTTAGATGCTCAACCCATCTTCTATCCATAGCCCTGAGCATAACCATCCTCTCAAGAAATCTCATGTTATCATAACCTATCTCTTCCTCCTTCCTCCTGTAATATTCCTCAAGAATAGCTTTAAGCCTCTCCCTGAGATCCTCGGGAGGCAAATCCTTTACGCCATCGAGCCGGGCACCCGGCATGAGAAACCTAAGCCTCTCCTCAAGGGCTTCGCGGTCTTCCCAATGCTCTTCTATTATCTCCTGTATCTCCTCATAAGCCATATCCATGAATTTCTCCCTGAGATTTGTCTCGGAAAGGATCTTCCTCCTCTCGGAATAAATAACATTCCTCTGAGCATTCAGAACCTCGTCATATTCGAGAAGGTGCTTCCTTATATCGAAATGATAAGCCTCGACCTTCATCTGTATATTCTCTATGACCTTCTGAACCCAGGGATGCTCCACGGGGGTGTCATCCATCCCGAAGAACTCCATTATCCCCTTGACCCTGTCCCCGCCGAACCTCCTTATTATCTCGTCCTCAAGGGAGACATAAAACCTCGAGCTCCCCGGGTCCCCCTGCCTCCCAGCTCTGCCGCGGAGCTGAAGGTCGACCCTCCTCGCCTCATGCCTCTCAGTGCCTATAACATGAAGACCCCCGAGCTCAACAACCCTCCTGTGCTCCTCCTCCCACTCCTCCCTGTTCCTCCCCTCAGGATTTCCGCCAAGTATTATGTCCACACCACGACCCGCCATGTTTGTTGCTATTGTTACGGCTCCTATTCTTCCCGCCTGCGCTATTATTCTCGCCTCTTTCTCATGGTTTTTCGCATTGAGAACCTCATGGGGTATCCCTTTTTTCCTGAGCATCTGGCTCAATTTTTCTGATTTTTCTATCGATGTTGTTCCGACGAGGACGGGTCTCCCCGTTTTATGAAGCTCCTCTATCTCCTTGACAACCGCCTTGAACTTCGCTTCCTCTGTTTTGAATATCCTGTCCGGGAAGTCCTTCCTTATCATGGGTTTATGGGTGGGTATTGATACGACCTCAAGCCCATATATTTTATAGAGCTCTTCCTCCTCCGTTTTCGCCGTTCCCGTCATGCCCGCAAGCTTTCTGTACATCCTGAAGTAATTCTGATATGTTATGCTCGCCAATGTGAGGCTCTCCTTTCTTACCTTAAGACCTTCCTTCGCCTCTATAGCCTGATGGAGACCTTCTGAGTATCTTCTCCCGTGCATGAGCCTTCCCGTGAACTCATCAACTATTATCACCTCTCCGTCCTTCACTATATAATCCTTATCCCTTCTGTAGAGGACCTGGGCTTTTAAGGCGTTTTCGAGGTAATGGGTGAGGATATAGTTCTCGGGGTCGTATATGTTTCTTATACCGAGCCATCTTTCAACCTTTGATATCCCCTCATCCGTTATATTCACCGTCCAGCTCTCCTCATCAACCTTATAGTCAACATCTGGTTTCAGCTTCTTAACAATATTTGCGAATACATAATATAGCCTCGCCGGTTCCTCGGATTCCGTGCTTATTATGAGAGGCGTTCTCGCCTCATCTATGAGGAGGTAGTCCACCTCGTCTATTATGGCGTAATTGAGTTCCCTCTGGACACACTGGGAAAGGTCCGTAGCCATATTATCCCTGAGGTAATCGAAGCCGAACTCATAGTTTGTGCCGTATGTTATATCCGCCTCATATGCCTCCCTCCTCGGGACCTCTTTGAGATGCTTCCAGCTCGGGTCATTTGATTCATACTCCGGGTCGTAGATGAAGGATTTACCCGGGACTATACATCCAACTTTGAGACCGAGGAAGGTGTATATGGGACCCATCCAGGATGTGTCCCTTTTTGCGAGGTAATCGTTCACCGTAACTATATGGACGCCCTTTCCCTCAAGGGCATTTAGATAAGCGGGAAGGGTTGCGACGAGGGTTTTCCCCTCACCTGTCGCCATCTCAGCTATTTTCCCCTGATGGAGAACCACCCCGCCCATGAGCTGGACATCGAAGTGCCTGAGACCTATGGTTCTCTTGGAAGCCTCCCTTACAAGGGCGAATGCTTCGGGGAGAATGGAATCCAGGGTTTCCCCCTTCCCGAGCCTCTCCTTAAGCTCCTCGGTCTTCTCCCTGAGCTTTTCATCCGGGAGCTTCTCAAAATACCCCTCGAGGGAGTTTATTTTTTCAACTACAGGCTTTAATTTCCTAAGCTCCTTCTCATTGGGGTCTCCGAATATTTTCTTAGCTATCTTCCCGAGCATCCCCTTTTATTTTCCTTCTTTTTTCCTTCAAGGTCAAGCTATTTGCCTACACAGAACCTTGAGAATATCGTGTTAAGGAGGTCCTCAGAGACATTCTCCCCCGTTATCTCCCCTATCGAATTTAAAGCCTCCGACAGGTCTATCGTTATAAGCTCCTCATAAGCCCCCTCATCTATATTCCTTACAGCCCTCTCGAGATGTTCCTTCGCTTTCCTTAAGGCTTCCATATGGCGCGCATTTGTTATAACGGGGGCGTCCGATGGCATGACCCCTCCCAGAACCTCCTTCTCCATCCGGTCCCAAAGCTCCTCAAGACCTTCCCCCTTAAGGGCTGATATCTCAACCTTGGGGAAAGGTATTTCTTTATCATCTATCCTCCTCGGGAGGTCTTTTTTGTTCAATATGGCTATAACCTTTTTGTCCTTTATAAGAGAAATTATCTCCCTGTCCTCCTCCCTCAGGGGCTCCGATGAGTCAAGGACGAGGAGAACAAGGTCCGCCTCCTTTATAACCCTCTTCGCCCTCTCTATTCCTATCGATTCCACAATATCACCCGCCTTCCCTATCCCAGCCGTGTCTATAAGGACGAAGGGTATCCCTTTTATGTTAACCGCCTCCTCTATAATATCCCTTGTTGTTCCGGGGATGGGTGTTACTATGGCTCTTTCCTCGCCCAAAAGTCTATTTAAAAGACTTGATTTGCCGACATTGGGTCTTCCCACGATGCATGTTCTTACGCCCTGCCTGTATATTATTCCGTAGTTTGCTGTCTCAAGGAGTTTATTTACATCATCCAAGGCTCGGAGGAGGGGCTTTTTAACCTCCTCCTCGTCTATTTCCTCCTCGGGGAAATCTATGAGGGCTGTCAGGTAGGAGAGGGGGTGCATTATATTTTCCCTTATCTCCTTGAGCTTATTTGATAGCTTCCCCTTAAGACCCTGGACTGCGAGTTTAAGCGATGCCTCCGTTTTAGCCCTGACTATATCGAGGACGGCTTCAGCCTGGGAGAGGTCTATTCTTCCGTTGAGAAAAGCCCTGAGTGTGAACTCCCCGGGCTCGGCAAGTCTTGCCCCCTCTTCGAGAACGAGCTCGAGGATTTTCCTCAAGGGGACTATTCCCCCGTGGCAGTTTATCTCGACGACATCCTCCCTCGTATATGTATGGGGGGCTTTCATATATGAAACGAGGACCTCATCCACAACCTCCCCCTTTTTATCCCTTATATAGCCGTAGAGAAGCTTCCTGTCCTCGAGGGGTTTTCCGAAAAGCTTCTCAGCTATCCTCCTCGCGTCCCTTCCGCTTATCCTCACTATCCCTATACCACCCTCGCCCAAAGGGGTCGATATGGCGGCTATTGTGTCATCCCACATCCTTCTGTAAAGTATAGGGACTTGTTTTGGATGAGGCAAGGGTTTATAATCGCCTGATGTGAGGAACATAATTTTCATGGGGATTGCAAGTTTTCTCACGGATGTATCCTCGGAGATGATATTCACCCTTCTCCCCTTATTTTTGAGGAATGTTCTCGGTGTTTCCCTGCCTATAATAGGGATTATAGAGGGGATAGCCGATTCAACCGCGACCCTCACGAGGCTCTGGAGCGGATGGTTCTCGGACAGGATAGGGAGGAGGAAGGTTTTAGCTTTATCAGGTTATTCCCTATCCACCATTTCAAAGCTTTTCTTATATTTCGCCTCGTCATGGCTCTCCGTTCTTCTTATAAGGTTTTTTGACAGGGTGGGGAAGGGGGTAAGGACACCTCCCCGCGACGCCCTTATAGCTGATTCATCCATCGAGAGGGGGAAAGCTTTCGGATTTCACCGGGCTATGGATACATTCGGAGCCGTCCTCGGGCTTCTCATCGCCGCGATTATTATCTGGATGCTCCAGAGAGGGGATCTTTTCCTCCACGAGGAGACTTTCAGATTCATAGTCCTTATAGGTATTATTCCCGCTTTCCTCGCATGTGTTATATTTTTTATTTTCGTCAGGGATGTGGGCGGGGGAAGGGGGGAGGGGTTTGGGCTTGCCATAAGAAGCCTCAGCCCGAGATTCAAGTTCTTCCTCGTTATAACAGGCATATTCACCCTCTCCAATTTCTCTGACGCCTTTATAATACTCAGGGCTCAGGGTCTCGGCGTTCCCCTTTTCGGGATAATGCTCCTCTTCGTGTTCCTCAACATCGTTTATTCCTTATCCTCCACCCCTTTCGGGATAATCTCCGACAGGCTGGGCAGGAAAAGGGTTTTATTTTTATCCTTCATTCTTTTCGGCTTAAGCTATATCCTTCTCGGGATAGTACAGAATCCTTATCTTCTTGTGCCCATATTTCTCCTCTACGGTCTTTACTACGGGGCGTATGAGGGCGTCGGGAGGGCTTTTGTTGCTGACCTAACATCGGAGAGGGAGAGGGGGACGGGTTATGGCATTTTTCACACGGTTATAGGCATTTTAGCCTTCCCCGCGAGCCTCATAGCCGGCTTTCTATGGCAGGAGCTTGGTCCCCATGTTCCCTTCATATTTTCCGCTTCTTTATCTTTCCTTTCCGCTTTTCTTCTACTCTTCCTATAATAGGGTGGGGGGATTATGCTTTTATGGAACCTCGGGCTTCTTTTTGAGAGTCCTTTTTCTTTTATAGCTGTCCTTATAATGGTCGGGGTTTCCCTCATCATAGCCCTCTCCTTCCACGAGGCGAGTCATGCCTTCACGGCGAGGCTTCTGGGTGATAGGACGGGGGAGAGGATG